>NZ_JAKUFX010000015.1:0-74332 GCF_022663635.1 Bacillus cereus group sp. BfR-BA-01356
TATTTTACATAAAATACTGGTCTAGTTTCGTGATGTCTTTTTTAAGCAATTTGTCCTTTGATAACTTCAAAAGATATTATTTTTCAGTTGACATACTACCGCAGGTCTTTTTATTCCTTCTGTCTCTGCATGGGCGAATTTTGCTGCTTCATCCATTAAAACTTTCTCCCTTGCGTCATAGGCTTGTCGGAAAGAAGAATCCTGACTCATACGTTCCCATTTATTTATTGCTTTTTGTAAAATAGGGTCTTGGTTCATAGCAATATCCTCCAATAGTTTAGTTAAGTGCTCGTCCTCATTTGCTGAAAGCAATAAAAGCCAACGAACAAATGGATCTTTCCACGGATTTACTTTTTCTTCATGCCATTGTTCAGTTAACTTTGGAATTTCTATAATGTGGATTTCTATGTCTTCACTCAGGATTTTTTGTTGTTGTGTATTCCATAATATGCTCGATGTATGGAAGGCTGGGTGTTCCGAAAACATTACGAAGTTTAGTAAGTTTATGGTGATGGTTTTGTGAAGTGCACTGTAGGGCATCCCTTTTTGTAGTTGAGATGTGTATAGTCTTCCCCAATAATATAAACTGCGTTTAACCATATCGTGATTATTATTGAGGTCGGGTAAGTCGGAGTCCTCGCGGACTCTTTCTCCCCTCAGAACCGGACTTGTCCGTTTCCAAACATCCGGCTCAAGCCTTCTTTTTATCCCAAACAGCTAGTCGTTCTTCATCCATCATACGCCATTCTATTACCTGGATTCTTTCTCGAGGCGTTAATGAAATATGTTTGTTCACTTTCTTGTAAATATATGCTCTCTCTCGAAAGATAGGATGCTTTTGATGGAGTTGAATGTGACAAGATGTATGTAGAAGTTGAAGATTACCATATTCATTTGTTCCTCCGTACACTTTAGGAACTTTATGATGTATTTCTAGTGCTTCTCCGTTTTGTAGAGCCTCTTCACACATTGGACAGATATATTTCTGTTTCTTTGCAATCTTGATTCGAGTTAGCGTATTATTGTTCTCAAAATCTTTTTTATTTCGTTTGGCAAAATAATCAGAGAGTTCAGGATTATCCGGGCTGTTTTTGTATCTTATCCCAATATGCCTTACAATGGGGGTCCAAACCATTTTATAGATTTGATACTGTGTCTTTGGACAGGTAAGAACCCATTTATCATGTCCTCCATGCTTAGGTTTTCGAAAATATTGTTTTACAATCCATTTCCAACTTTTCTTTGGATGCAAATGTTTTACATGTCGTACAACATTTCCCCATATAAAGTAATCAATCGATGAAAACACCTTTTTCGATACTACATGTCTCCAGTAATACACATACCCCCGGATTATTGAATTTAGGTTTGTTAATAGCGTATAAACAGGTTTCCCTTTCAAGTTTTGGAAAGTTGTTTTAATTTTCTTCTTAGCTTTTTGAATGCTTGTTTTTGACGGTTTTATTAACAATTTATTCTTGTCTTGCACATATTGTTTAATATGAAAACCTAGAAAATCAAAACCCTCAGTAATGTGAGTAACATGGGTTTTATCTGTTGCTAATGTAATTCCGCGTTTCTCGAGATATGGTACTAACTCTCGATACAAGGATTCGGCTTCTTTTTTGGTTTGACAAGCGATGATAAAATCATCTGCGTAGCGAACCATTGCTTTTGTACATTTGACATGAATATTATAGATAGTACCTTGTCTTTTTGTGTTACTCTTACTGTATCTAATACCGAGTTCTTTCTCCATACCATGTAAGGCGATATTAGCCAAGAGAGGTGAAATCACTCCTCCTTGAGGAGAACCTGCTGTTGTAGGGTGAAACACTTGATTATCTACATACCCAGATGCTAACCATCTTCTAACAATTTCTTTTGCTGGGAAGTTTTGAATTTTCTCTAAGATGTGTTCATGATTGAGATTATCGAAACACCCTGCAAAATCCCCTTCAAATACCCAAACTTTTTTGCTTTTGGAGTTTAGTTTATTAAAGATATTCGCTATGGCATCATGCGCACTACGCTTTGGACGGAATCCGTACGAAATGGGTTCAAATTCTGCCTCCCACTCCGGCTCCAGGGCGTTTCTGACGATATTCTGCCAAATTCTATCCTTAACTGTCGGAATGCCCAACGGGCGTAATTTTCCATTTTTCTTCGGAATGTGTATGCGCTTTACTGCTCTCGGGCGATGTAATTTGATATTTTGGGAACTCATTTGATGAAACAATGCTACCCTAGACCTAGGTGATAATATACGTTCTCCATCAATACCCGCTGTGCGCTTCCCACGGTTTATTTGTGTAACTCTTTTAATTGATAACAATAGATTCGCTTTGCTCCGAAGCATAAGACGTTGTAATTTTCTTACTCTTCTACTTTGGTTTTGTTGTTTGGCACGAAAAATTCGTTGTCGTAACTTCCTTACATACCTTTCGATTTCTTTCCATTGAATTGTAAACCAATCTGTAAGTGAAGGAATAGCCGACGCCTTGTGAGCTGTATCCATAACTAGATTCCTTCCTTTCGGCAGAAGTTTTTTTTCGCTTTTTTTCGTGTTGAAGACCTGTTGGAAGTCTGCACCCTTTCGGGTTGCATCATTAGTTTTTTTTTTTTCCCTGGATGCTATTCGCACAGTTATGAGTTCCTGTTGTCTTTCGACCTTGCGATTTTCGCTTTTTCCAACATCCCATACCCTCTATAACGTCATTTTGCCTTACGACATCCTTACTGTACAACGTACAGATTATATAGGGCTTACCAAGTTCCACTTCTAATAGATACGATGAGGGAAGGTACCTTCTTCTACTCCGACGGATATGTAGGTTGTCTCTCAGTAGCATACAAAGTCCACTTTTCTAATCCGCAGTTCCAATGTATCAACGTCTTTCATTAGATTTGTAGTAACGAAGCTTAAGAAGGTTCACTGTCGTTTACCTTTCTCATCTTTCCCTAGCACGGATTGAATGTACGTTCATCGCTTCCTTATGCATTCCCTCATGCAACCAACCCTGCCATTACTGGCAACGCTGTTTTGGGTGGAAATATTCTTGACAACTAGAATAGCGTATCCTTATGGATACGCACTATTATGAAGCGACTTCTTGTCGCGCTTGTATTTCTACATTAACTTTTGTTCCTGTGTCTAATGTCGCTGAAATGTCTAAAATAGATAACTTATCCTCTTCATATTCCCTGTGTAAATGTGGATCTTCTAGTTGTAGAGAAGCAATGGGCGACTCTAAAGACTCTTGTAACATAGCATTTAAAAATGCAATTAGAATATCTTCGCTACCATTCGTACCAAACAATTGTTTAAATGCAAAATCAATGCGTAAATTAACTAACTGTTGGTTGAACAAAGTTTGTCCTCTCCCTTATATGAAGGTGCTTCTTTCCTTCATTGTACATAAAAAGAACTAGAGTATGCAAACAAGCCATTCTTCTATTTTTTAGTAGTGTTATTAGAATGTCACAGGTAAGTATGGTTATGTTATACTCTAGTGAAATTAAAAAAATATTTTTGTTTATATCGAGGTGAAGATGCTACATATGCAAAAAGATATTTTAAAACTATTAGATAAAAAGCAAAGTAAGTATGAATTTCCTGCCTTTGATAATGAATATATGGATATTTCATAAGTGAAATTCTCTCTTTTCTTTAAAGATACTAAGGATTGGCTAATGGTGTTTCAAATTGTTGGTGTAGGTTCATTAGGTGTATGTAATGATATTCAAGTATATGGCGATAGAATTACTCATTCAATGGGTGATGATTGCATTTTACAATTAAATAATGGCGATTATGAGTTGTTTGATGATGAAGGTGAATTTATACCGAATATTTATAACGGCAGTTTAAAAATTCGCGAGCATCATTTTGAATATGAATTTACAGAAGAAGATTATATAAATAATGGAATAGAAGTACAAACGACAGAGCATTATCCAACATACTTCATGCGTATGCTTGCTACTAATGAGGAAGTTCAAAAATTATTGTGGTGGGATAAAGGAGAAATTTTAGAAGAGTTCGGTTTAGAAGGCGACTGGGAAGTAGCGTATGAAACGGAAGAATGGAAACATGTTGAAGACGAAAAAGTAAGTGAAAATGAATTCTTCCAATCAGTAGCCGCTGCAATAGAGAAGAAAGATCCAAGTGTTATTGTGAATGAAAATGCTAATACGCATTGGAGAAATTGGATAGAGTTTGATTGTGACTGAAAAGGATAGGAGAAAGAATAACAAATGAAAAGAAGAAGAAAATCCGGAGAAAAAGTACAAATGCATCGTTTTGCACTACCTCTATGCTACGGAAGTGGAGCACCATATTATTATTACGAGGTAGCGCCCCATGAAAGAGAGGAACGCTTCCATTTAACATCAGATCTTTGTGTAATGGATGATGAACATTATTTTATTAGAGGATGTTTAGAGCTTCCTATCATTGACTACCACGAAAATTTCATATGGACTGTGTGGGTATCACTTAGTAAAGAAAGTTATGATGAAGTATTAGAAAAGTGGGATGAGAGAGGCCGAGAAAATAGTGATCCTTATTTTGGTTGGTTATCTGTAGAAATACCAGTTTATCCAGAAACATTAAATTTAAAAACAAATGTACATATAAGAGAAGTTGGAACGGCACCGTATGTTGAATTAGAGCCAACCGAGCATCCTTTAGCGATCGAACAAAGAAATGGAATTACTTTAGAGAGAGTTAAAGAAATACAAGAAATGATTCAACGACATAACTAGATTAGAAGAGAAAAAAACGAGTGCTAGCACTCGTTTTTTTCTTTACACAACCGCAGGATTATAAATCATCGTAAAGTGTCCTGGTAATAATTCAATGTGACAAGGTGTATGAAGCGAACTTTCTCCATCTGTATCTACTTCTTTTTCTTCTTTCGTTTCAATATGAATGGATTTCGCTTTTACGTGGAAGATGTCATTTTCATTTGAATCCTCGAATAGTTTCTTTCCGATGTAATCTTTAAATGCTTGAATACCTGTTGATTTGACTACGAAAATATCAAGTGTTCCGTCATCACATTTTACGTTTGGAATAAAGGATGGAATACCACCAAGATATTCACCATTTCCAACCATGACAAGGACAGCTTCGTCTTCATATACTTGTCCGTCATAAGTAATTTTTACTGGGAATGTTTCAGCATTTTTTACAGTTCGAATTGTGCTTAAATAGTAACCGATTTTACCAAGCTTTGCTTTTTCATCTGCATCGATATTGTTTGATACTTCAGATACGAGACCAATCCCCCAGAAGTTTAAGAAATGTTGTCCATTTGCTTTTGCAACGTCAACTGGTTTTATATGTTCTTTTGTAATAAGTTTTGCCGCTTCTGCAATGTTTTGCGGAACGCCAAGTGTGCGAGAGAAGTCGTTGCAAGTTCCGCCTGGAATGATTGCAAGTGTAGGTCTAGTTTCAAGAGGTGCTAAGCCATTTGTGCATTCAAATACAGTGCCGTCACCACCAAAGACGATAATTAAATCTACTTTACTAGCAAACTCTTGGCAATATTTTGTTGCATCACCTTGCTTTTTCGTATGAAGGATATGTAAGTCAGGAAAAGCTGCGGCAAGAGGTGGTACGATTTTCGTTAAATTTGTATGTAAGTCACCTTGTCCAGCTTTCGGATTTACGATGAGGAGTACTTTTTCAAATTTTGTCTTTGTCATATTTCATCTCTCCCTGTAGTTTGTAATGGAAAGAAAGGAGCTGTTCCCATGTATTTTAGAACAGCTTCTCCCTATTAATTGGATGCTAACATTGTCAGTTATTGTCGGTAAGTCGATATATTTAAAAAATCGCCGATATACATTTTATATACTATCAATTTTTTAAGTTATACGCTTATTCCGTTACAACTGAAGCAATGAATGGTAAGTTACGATATTTTTCCGCACAGTCGATACCGTATCCAACGATGAATTCGTCTGGAATTTGGAAGCCAACATACTCAGCTGTTAAGTCTACTTTACGACGTTCTGGCTTATCAAGTAATGTACAGAACTTGAGTGCTTTTGGTTTATGCATAAAGAAGTGGTCTTTTAGGAAATGAAGTGTTAAACCAGAATCGATAATATCTTCTACAACAATTACGTTTTTTCCAGTAATGTTTACGTCGATATCTTTTAGTAGTTTCACTTTTCCTGTTGTTTCTGTTTGATTTCCGTAGCTAGATGCAGAAATAAAGTCAATTGTTACATTATTTTTGATGTGACGAATTAAATCAGCAGCAAATACGAATGAACCTTTTAATACTGCGATAACTACGATTTCTTCTCCTTCAAAGTCACGTTCGATTTGAAGTGCTAATTCTTTAACTTTTGCTTGTAATTGTTCTTCAGAAATTAAAGTGTCTTTTATTTCAATATTCATTGTAATCCTCCTACAGTGTAAAACTTGCGAACATTTCGACTGTAAAGGATAGAATAGAAAAAGTCAAAGGAGATAGTAATTTTTTACAAAGATAACGCCAAAATCATCTGATGATATGATATACTAAGTGTATTAAGAAAACGCTTCCATAAAGGGTGAATATGATGAAGAAGAAACAGTACACAAGTGTAACATTTATAAAAGCATTACTTTTAACAATTGTTCTTGGCCTGTTGGCTTACGTAATTGATGTACCTGCGATTCGTATTTCATTAATTGGAATGACTTTAGTGTTAGGAGCAATTTCGCACGGTATGATGTCGCAGCTAAAAGAAGCTGGACTTGATGATATGAGAGATCATATAGATAAAAAGTAAGAAACCTTCATTATATCGAGTGAAGGTTTTTTTGTTTCTTACAAAAATGTAAGGTAGTTGTAAGGCAAATCGATAGTTGCATAAGAGCATTTTGGATAAACTATGGGTGTAAGGTAAAAGGCAAGCATATTTTAGGTAAATTAAGTTTTAGGCACTCTATATGTGAAAAAGGAGTAGGAGGGCATGGAGAAACGTTGGACGACCTTTTCTTTTTTAGCGACTAGTAACACCGTAATGCTAGATGGAAAAATGGATTTTTTGCACTTGTTTGATCGTGAAGATGATCATTCTTCTTCTAAATTTACAATGAAATGGAATAAATGGAGCGAGAGTTGTAGGTTTGAAGAAGAGGCCCCTAACGAAGAGCAAAAGATTATTTTAACAAACCCTATTAAAGCGTGGGTTGTTCAACGTCGTAAGTGTAACGTCAAAAATCACTTCAAGAAAACTGAGCCGAGACAATTAGTTATCGCTCCAGCCCGTTCTACTTCCAAATCACGCGAAAGTAACATGTAAATAATTGAGACACACACCCGAAAAAAACATCGTACATATTGCGATGTTTTTTTCTTTTTCTACAATGAAATCTTTAAGTGAAATATATTTCATCTGCATCTTATATTTATATCTCTTGCTTATTCTAGTAATACATCTGGTGCGAGTTGATGTGAATAAAATATAAGGAGAGAATTAAGATGAAAAAGAAACTATTACCAATTTGTGCAATGGCACTTTTAACAGTAGGATATTCTTCAGTAGCGAGTGCAGATACTGGAACAGTAACAAAGGAAGAAGCGCAAGTGCAACAAGATAAAGCTAAAAAAGAAGAAGCAATTAAGGAACAGCAAAAAAGTGAAGTAGAGAAAAAGCAAGCGGCACAAGTACAAGAAAAAAATGATATGGCTAAAAAAGAAGAAGCAATAAAAGCTGAGAAAAAAAGTGAAGAAGAGAAAAAGAGAATAGCGCAAGAACAGTTAAAAAACGATATGGCCAAAAAAGAAGCAGCGATAAAAGCCGAGCAAAAGAATGAAGTAGCTAAAAAAGAAGTAGCAAAGCCAGTTATACAAGGTGAAAAATTACCAAATACAGCATCAAATAATGTAGCAATGATGGGATTAAGTGCATGTCTTGTAGCGGTAGGTACATTATTTGGTTTGAATCGTCGCAATAAGATTAAAGCGTAAATAAAATATTTTCCTATAAAGAATGGGATAATTTCATATATTAAAAATGGTAGGTTACTCCTACCATTTTTGGCATGGAGGAATGAAGAATGAAGTTACTCAATTATATCGGTATCATATTGATGGCTATAGGGCTATTCATGGGATCCTATTATGCTGTGGAATGGTATAAAGGAAGAAGCTCTGCCGGGCAATTAACTGCAGAAGAAATAAAGAGTCTTAAAAATATACAAGATACTCAACTTTCTCATGAAACACCTGTAACTTCTCAAGTGCCTTCTTCTCAAACAGAACATAAAGAAGGAGAAAAGGTAGCGATGTTAAACATACCGAAAATAAAGAAGAAGTTTTCTATATATTGGGGAGCAGATGATACGACTTTGAAAAAAGGAGTGGGTATGTTCGTTAGCGATTTAACGACAACTCCATCTGGAGGGGGACATACTGTACTCAGTGGACATCGAGATACTGTATTTACAGATTTAGGAGAGTTGAAAGAAAAGGATACTCTTATTTTAGAGTATGATAATAAAACGTACACATACGAAATTCAAAAGACGTGGATTACCCATGCGGATGATCGCACTGTTATTATAAAAAAAGAAGAACCGATATTAACACTGACAACTTGTTACCCATTTAATTATATAGGGGATGCACCAGATAGATATATTATCGAGGCGAAGTTAACTGCTAGTTATTCAAAGTGAAATTATAGTTTCTGAAAGCGAGAGGGGGATAAATAAGTTATGTCAAAAAACATTTTAATTGTTGAAGATGAAGACATATTACGTGAAATATTAAAAGATTATTTTTTAAGTGAGCAATATGTAGTGTTTGAAGCGAGGGACGGGAAAGAGGCTTTAGTTGTATTTGAAGAAGAAGAGGTTGATTTAGTTATTTTAGATATTATGTTGCCAGAACTCGATGGATGGTCTGTTTGCCGAAGGATTCGAAAGACGTCCGAGGTGCCTATTATTATGCTGACGGCGCGTGTAGATGAAGACGATACGTTACTTGGTTTTGAACTTGGGGCAGATGATTATGTGACGAAGCCGTATAGTCCGCCAATTTTATTAGCAAGAGCGAAAAGGTTGTTAGAAAGCAGAAAAGTGACAAAGCAATTTTTAGAGAATGAAGATGATACATTATCAATCCACGGCATTCACGTTCATTTTCCGTCTCGCACTGTTACGGTAGATAGAACCGATATTAATTTAACGCATACAGAATTTGAAATATTAGCGTATTTCATGAAAAATCAAGGAATCGTTTTAACGCGAGAGCAACTCATTTCAAGAATTTGGGGATATGAATTTGCTGGTGATGATCGAACGGTGAATAGTCATATTCGTAATTTAAGAAATAAATTAGGAGAGAAAGCAAAGTACATTACAACTGTAGTACGAACTGGTTATAAATTTGAGGGGAATATATGAGAAAAGGAATTGTACTAAAATTATTTACTCTTACAACAGCATTATGTATGTTGATTTTAGCGACGATATTTATTGGACAAACGATATTTTTTAAACAATATTATGCGAATCGAAAAGTGGAAGATATTAAAGTAAATTTAAATTCCTTTGAGAAGAATTATTTAAACTACACAGGAAACGTAGAAGGAATTCAGAAACTTGAGCAAGACTTTTTAAGAGAAAATAATACGTGGATTACGACATTAGATAAGAACGGGAATTTAAAACATGCAGATGATTTTTATTTTGAAGTAACGATAGATCGTAGGCAACAAAAGAGCTTTGGACAACAAATATTCAAAATTCCTTTATACAACCTCGTCAATATAGAAGAGATTGATAATAAATTATCAGATCAGTTTCTAGGCCAAGGAATTTATTTTTCTGGAGTAAAAAAAGGAGATAGTTTTATTCCATTCTCTTTCTCGTTATCTAAGCAGAATTTAAGTGGATCTAATAAACCGTTAGAAAAAGCAATTAAGGAGAAAATGAGTAAATTAGATGAGGAGAAAAAGAAAGCAGCTGAGGAACAAGTAAGGAAGGAAAAGAAGCCGGCTGTTCAGGAGCAAGCTGCCCAAGAACCAGATGCTTATATAGGTGGGTTTGTTACAAAAGTACAGTTTCCAGATGTAAAAGGCCCCGTAAATCCAATTTATAAAAATACTTTATTTTTGGATAGTATAAAAGAATTTCAAACGGATGTATTACTAAAAGAGAGTAATCAAATAGAGTATTCAACAAAGACAATGGACTATGAAAAGAATGATATAAAATATAAATTATTAATGAAACCAATAAAAGAAAAAGATGGATCAGTAACATATATTTATGCGATGGCTTCTTTACAGCCTGTAGATGAAGCTGTACAAATGGTGCAAGATTATTACATCTATATCATTGCATTTGTAGTCGTTCTTATTTTTTTAGCTTCGTTTTATTATTCAAAACAAATTGCAAAACCATTATTAAAAATAAATGATACGACGAAGAAAATAGCACAATTAGATTTTACAGAAAAAATACCGATTACTTCAAAAGATGAAATTGGAGATTTATCGAAAAATATTAATGTGCTATCAAATAAACTCCATTCGCATATTGGGCAGTTAGAAGAAGATATTGAAAAGGAAAGAAAGTTAGAAAAGACGCGAAAAGAATTCATTTCTGGTGTTTCACATGAATTAAAAACACCGCTAAGTATTATGAAAAGCTGTATTTCTATTTTAAAAGACGGGGTAGCTGAACATAAAAAAGAGTATTATTTTCAGGCAATGGAGAGAGAAGTAGACAAAATGGATACGTTAATTTTGGATATGCTTGAGTTAGCTAAATTTGAATCTGGTACATATAAAATGAAAAAGGATTCGTTTTATATTGATACAGTAATTGAAGACATATGTGAACATCTATCTGTGGAAATAGAGAAAAAAGAGCTTCGTGTTCATAAAAATATATGTTCATTTGAAGTGATTGCAAATCAAGGCCGGATTGAACAAGTCATCGTGAATTTCATTACGAATGCCATACGTTATACACCAAATAAAGAAGATATTATTATTTCTACAATAGATGAGAAGGATCGTATAAAAGTGTGCATTGAAAATAAAGGTACTCACATTGAAGAAGAACAATTAGATAAAATTTGGGATCGTTTTTATCGAGTGGATACAGCTCGTCAGCGTTCACAAGGTGGGACGGGACTTGGGCTTGCCATTTCAAAGAATATTTTAGAACTACATGATACTGAATATGGGGCAGGAAATACAGAAGATGGTGTGTTATTTTACTTCTATTTACCGAAAAAAGCGTAAATAATATGATTTACGCTTTTTTAATTTATTTTCATATTATCTTTACCTAATCTTTATTTTTAATCAGTATAATTTGTTTAGAATATGAGGTTATGTAAGGAGTCGATGAACCGTGCATAGCAATTGGCTAAGTATAATGGTATTTATTTTCTTTTGCGCATTTATTGTATTTTTAATTGATATTACGATATGAAAAAAGAGCGCTCATTAAGCGCCCTTTTTTTGTGTATTCATTTGATAAGCACTGATGCTTTTGAATAATCGTGGTGAAGTGATAAATAAAAATATAAGTAAAACGGTACATAAAATAAAAGAACCAAGCATTGTACTTCCATTTACGATTAATGAATATAACACAGCTGATTGACCTTTCGGTGCATATTGTCCCCAGAAAATAATGCCGGCAATAAAGTGGCAGAAATAGCGAGCAAAGCTACCGATAAATGTAGCAAGGATAATATAAGCAAGGACTTTCTTACCCTGATTTTGTTTTGATGAAGGTTTGTCTTTACGGTTACCTAAATTTGATTGTTCTAAGCTATTTTCATTGGATGTTAAAAGTGCTTTTTGAATTGGACGATAGAATAAGCCAGCAAATCCGATAAAAGCAAAGGCAATGAAGTACTCAATGAATGCTTGAACAGGTGTTAAAATATAAGCATCTCCCACGACAATTTGTAATAGTCCCCAAACTAAACCGCCTAAGAAAGCTGATTTAAAGCCCCAGCGGTAAGCAATAATAAAAATAGGAATCATAGCGAATGAGATAGAACCGCCTGTTGGAAGTTTAAGTGATAATGGTAAAATATCGATAATCATGGCGAAGGCTGCAAGAATAGCAGATTCGATCATCGCTTGTAAATTGGTGTTACGCATGTTGTTTCCCCCTAAATCCAAGTTATACAAAAAAGAATAGATATCATAGGAGGATACGAAATACGTAAATAAAAATGAGGTATGTATTTCGGACGTTTGCACAATCCCTGCGTTAGCATTAACTAACAGGTTCGAAGGGTCGGAACGAAGTGTTCCCTCTCAGCGGCATGGCTCCCCCAGTGATAACGAAATTCTTTATTTGCTATTGTTTATTGTAAGCGAAATGGATGAGAATGGCAAACGAATACAGTATGACAATAATTGAAATAGAATTGTAGCGAAATGTTAATAAATATGAAGCAAAAGGGTATAGTACAAGAGAAATTGGGTGTGGTATAATTTTTTTGAAAATAATTATCATTCTCTTCTGAGGGGGAAGGTTATGAGCTTAGTAGATATTAAAATTGGAGAGAAAGTGTTAGTAAAAAGTATTCAGTCTTTAGATCAGCTATTAAAGCGTAGACTAGCTGCTTTCGGTCTTGCTGAAGGAAGCGAACTTCGCCTGAAACAGAAAGCGATGTTCAAAGGTCCTTGTACATTGGAGTGTCGTGGACAGTTAATTAGTATTCGTCATTGTGACGCGAAAATGATAAAGGTGGAATTAGCGTGAATAAGGTAGCTTTGCTAGGGAATCCGAATACAGGGAAGACATCATTATTTAATGCACTTACTGGTTCTTATGAGTATGTAGGAAACTGGAGCGGTGTAACAGTAGAAAAGAAGATTGGTAAATTAAAAGATAGACAAGGAACATTAATTGATTTACCAGGTGTTTATGATTTAAATCCAGTTTCACGTGATGAAGGTGTTGTAACAAACTTTCTATTAACAGAAGAATTTAATCATATGTTAAATATCGTAGATTCCTCGCAGTTTGAAAGAAATATGCATTTAACGTTGCAGTTACTTGAATTTGGTAAGCCAGTCTCAATTGGTTTAAACATGGTTGATGTGGCGAAGCAAAGAGGAATTGTCATTGATGTAAAACGATTATCAGAGCTATTAGGTGTAACAGTCGTTCCTGTTGTTGCAAGAAGTGGAAAAGGCTGTGAAGAACTGCTTACGACTCTTAAAGAAAATAACAAACAAGAGAAAAAGCCATTTCTTATTTCATATGGTGTACAAATGGATGAAGGAATTGGAGAAGTAATTGCTCTTTTAGAGACAGCGAATTACGAGCATCCGAGATGGTTAGCACTTCAATTTTTAAGCAATAACGAAGTAGTAGAAAAAGAAATGAAAGCATTACCAATTTATAAGGAACTCATAGCCATTCGATCTCGCTTAGAAGGAAAACTTGATTGTACGTTAGAAGAGCACATTTACAAAACTCGTGAAGCGTATATTGAAAAGTTAAAAACAAATGTTATGAAGCATGAGAAAGAAGGAAAAATTCCTTTTTCAGAAAAAATTGATAGATTAATTACACATAAAATTTTAGGACTTCCAATCTTTTTAGCAGTTATGTTTTTTATTTTTCAGGTTACGTTTACGTGGATTGGTACACCTTTATCGGATATGTTAGATGAGTTTTTTGGTGGCCAGCTTACGGATTGGGTGACGGCTGGACTTACAAGTATTGGAGCTTCTGATTTTATTCAAGCGCTCGTTACAGAAGGTATTATTGCCGGTGTTGGTGCTGTATTAGTATTCGTACCACAAATCTTTGCACTATTCTTTTTTATTTCATTATTAGAAGACTCAGGGTATATGGCGCGAATTGCAGTTGTTATGGATAGAATTATGGAGTTTTTCGGCTTAAACGGAAAAGCTTTTATTCCGATGATTATCGGTTTTGGATGTAACGTTCCAGGTATCATGGCTGCGAGAACGATTGAACAGGAAAAAGAACGTTTACTTACCATTTTAGTAACACCATTTATGTCTTGTTCAGCACGATTACCTGTATATGCATTATTTGCGGGCGTATTTTTCCCGCATAGTCAGGCGGCTGTTGTATTTTCTTTATATGTTGCAGGGATTGTTCTTGCGTTATTAGTTACAAAAATTATGTCTCTTACGATTTTGAAAGCGGAAAAGTCTATTTTCGTAATTGAATTACCGCCTTACCGTGTGCCACAAGCAAAAACATTATGGCTAAGCACATGGGAGAAAGGGAAAGGATTTGTTCGTAAAGCTGGTACATTCATCTTTGGTGGTTCGGTTGTCATTTGGTTATTAAACTATGCAGGTCCATCAGGATTTGGTGTTGATATGGGAGACAGTTACTTAGCGATGATTGGTGGATTTATCGCACCACTATTCGCACCGCTCGGCTTCGGAACATGGCAAGCTGCAGCATCCCTTTTAACAGGATTTTTAGCGAAGGAAGTTGTCGTTTCTACAATGGCAATTATTTATGCAGTTAAAGAAGATGTGCTTGGAAATGTAATGGGAGCACATTATACAGCATTATCAGCTTATGCATTTATGTTCTTTATTTTATTATATGTTCCGTGTTTAGCGACGGTAGCTGTTATTAAACGTGAAACAGGATCAGCGAAGTGGACGATTTTTTCAGTCGTTTATCCACTCGTAGTTGCTTATGTATTAACGCTCATTATATACCAAGTTGGATCCTTACTCGGATTCTAGAAGGAGATGTATTGTGATGATGGTCAATATTATAATTGGAGCTATCATTTTTGGTTATGCAGCATATACGTTAGTTAATTTTGTAAAGAGAAGTAAAAAAGGAAAATGCGCAGCATGTTCTTTAAATAAGTCATGTCAGTCGCAAACTTGTAGCCCGGATATGGAGCAAATTGCTCATAATAAATAGGAAAAGCTTTGCGAATTTCGCAAAGCTTTTTTGTTTTACTTTTTACTTTTTAATTTTTACAAGTTGAGAAGCTTCTACGCCTTTGTAACCAGGGAATTCTTTACTTGGGTCTTTATCAAATTTTAATACACCTACAGATTTTTCATCACCTTTTACATTGCTGTAAGTTGCGTCATCAACAATCGCATACATATCTGTATATGCACGACCACTTCCGATAATTGTGTTGCCTTCATATTTTAATTTTGCCCCATCAAGTGCAGCATTTTCTACTTTTTCTTTTGCAAATAATACACCTTGTTCTGTTGTTACAGCTGGTAATTTATCAAGTGGTTTCGTGTTGTCTTTTTCATCAACTTTGCTAAGTAACTCTTTTTTCACTAGTTCTTCACCAGTTTTCTTATCCATTACAAGAACTTTTTTACCATCTAATGTTGTCATTTTCATTTTATAGAAGTCTTTTTCTTTCACTTCTTTTTTGTTTTTATCTGTAATTTGCTGAACTTGTTCTTCTGATCCGTACAGTACAAAGCCGTTCGCTTTTTCTCCTAATAAAGAACAACCTGATAATGCTCCAAATGAAATTGCTGCTGCTAATCCGATTCCTACTAATTTTTTCATGATGATTTCTCCTTTTATATGTTTTATAGTAAATACATTTTTGTATTAGTTCCGAAATGATGAGAAGCTTGTTTGCTGCTTCTGGTATTAGTGTATAAGAAATATGGAAACGTAACTATCGAGTTAGCTTACAGTAACATTACACTTATGTAATTTAGTGAAAGTGCGCAAAAGTAAGTTAATTTCAAAGAGGGATAATGAGAATATATTAGAAATACAATATTGTATATAGAATGTCATATTATAATGGATGTATTTTGGAAATAACATGTAAGGACATATTAGTTTTGTTATAATAAACACATAGGCTGTAAAATGAATATTCTTTACTGTAAAGGGAGATTTTTCAGTTTTCCAAGTAGTGAATTTGAAATATGAGGTATATCATAGGAGGAATTTAGATGTCTGTATTTAAACGATTAAGAGATTTAACAATGTCAAATGTGTATTCGTTAATTGAAAAAGCGGAAGATCCAGTTAAGATGACTGATCAATATTTACGCGATATGCAAGCCGATGTACAAGAGGCTGAGAAAAGTGTAGCAGCTCAAATCGCACATGAGAAGAAATTCAAAATATTATTTGAAGAGCAAGAAGCACTTGTGAAAAAACGTGAAGAGCAGGCTCATATGGCTGTTCAAGCTAATAACTTAGATCTTGCGCGTCGTGCATTAGAAGAAAAACAAAATGCAGAGCAAAAAATGAATGAGTATAAAGCAAGCTACGAGCAAAATAAAGCTGCTGCTGATAACCTGCGCCTAAAGCTAGAAGAAATGCGCAAGCAATTAACAGAGCTGAAAAATAAACGTGAAACACTTGTAGCGCGTGTAAATGCGGCGAAAGCACAAAAGAATATTAATCAGGCGATGTCTGGATTTGATTCAAATTCAGCAAAAGCTGGTTTAAGCCGTATGGAAGAGAAAGCTCTTCAATTAGAGGCTGAAGCGGAAGCAAGCGGTGAAGTTTATAAGAAAGAAAAATCATTAGATGATGAATTCGCAAGCTTAAACAAAAATTCTGCTGTTGACGATGAATTAGCTCGTATTATGAAGCAGTATGAGAAATAATATAGAATAAAGACAAATGAACCGACATGTCTAAATATATTCATGTCGGTTTTCTATTATATTTTAGAGGAGGTTTTGCAATGACATGGATGAATGTAGTTGCCATGCTTGTATGGACTGGAGCGAGTGCAGTACTTTTATTTGCAATTATGTGGGTTGATTCGATTTTTACAAAATACAATGATTTAAAAGAAATCAAAAATGGAAATACAGCTGTAACAACTCGTTTTATTATGAAATTATTTGCACAAGGGTACATTTTATCTCAATCGATAACGAAAGCAAATGATTTATGGCAAGCACTTCTTGCATCAGCAGTTTCTTTCGTTATTTTATTAGTGGTAGAAATGTTTATCGAATTCGTATTAAAGAAAATGTCTGGTCTTGATTTAGAAGAAGGTACGAAAGAAGGTAGCGTTGCACATGCGATGTTAGCTGGATCATTACATATTGTTGGTGCACTAATTTTAGGTGCGTGTTTATAAAGAGAAAAGGAGGGGTAGATTATGAGTTTATTTAAACGGATAAAAAATATAATGAAAAGCCCAGAGCCACTGAAGCCGGAAAAGAGTCTTTTAACGTTAGCTCCTGGCGATATGATTGAAGTTTCATTAGTTATGTATGAATTAATTGGGAAAACGAGTATGCATTCGCGCAAGGAAATTGTTTTGACATTGCAAGATGGAAAAGATATTCGTTATTTAAAAATTGAAGATCGAGAAAATACGTATTACAAATTATATACTCCAATTGATGGTCGCTTAGATTCAATTGATGAAATTCCGACGACAATTGAAATGGATGATACCGAGTATCATATGGAAGAACAATATAACGGACGTGTTGTTGTGATGGGAAAAACTCCATTCTCAGCTTCAGAAGAACAGTATATATGGGAATTCCAATCAGATAATCGAAAATTATTGCGTATTGAATGGCAAAATGGTCGCACAATGATGTATGAGGGAGAAGCAATCATTCCTGCTGATGTACAAATTATAAGAGCAACGTAAGGGGGCGTAATCATGTCAAACCGATTGTTTACCATGATTAAATCGTTTGTGATCCCTATACTTGCTATCGTTATATTACTTGTTGTTGCTGGTTATGCCTTATCAGGTTGTCAAGGCGGGCAGACAAAGTCGATTCAAGACCGTTATCCACTTGAATCTGTTGCCAAGGAAGGTAAACAAGAATCTTACGTGTATAGGGCCGCCAATCGGTCAGTTCCTGAAGTAGCGAAGGAACTCATTAACGAAAGAGAACCGAAGCAAGCATCTAAAGAAGACGAAAATCAAATGTTCCTCGTTTATTCTGATAAGATTTATAACCTGCAAAAGGATAAAGAGAAACCATCTGATACGTTAATTGAAATAAGTAATAAAGAATTTGTCCGTCAAAATTACCAACCGTCCTTCTTGCAAGGATATATTATGGGTAGCATATTAAACGATATATTCGGTTCACGAAAATCATCGTACGGTGATTATCGAGGATATAATGACAGACAAAATCATAAACCAGTTATTCCAGAGAGACCACCTACGAAAGAAGAAAAGAAAACCCCACCTCCAATTACGAAGGAAGGGAAAGGGTCTATCATTAAGCGAGGCGATAATGTAGATTCGAAACCATCAGTAGGTGATAAGGGAAGTATTACTGAAAAAGGAAGTAATACGACGCCCCCACCTTCTACTGGAAGCAAGGGTAAAATTACAAAAACACCAGGCGGTTCAAGCGGATCAGATGTGAAGCCAAAATCATCTATTAAAACGCCGCCAAGGAATACATCTCCTCCGAAAACGAGGGTCGGTGGTTCAGGAAAAATTACGAAGAGAAGATAGTGTAGAGACCGAAAAGTGGAATTTGCTTTTTGGTCTTTTTGTGGGAATTAATTCCTTATAACTGGTACAATTGAAGTATAAGGAGGGGATAGTATGACTACGTATAAAAGATTTAGTGTAATTATGTTCCTTGTATTATTCCTCAGCTTGTTTATTAGCACGACAATGAAATTTCATTTTGTAGTAGGTATTCTATGGATAATGTGTACATGCACTTTATTGTTGTATATCCCGCTGCGTTTTCAACATGAAGTGACGGCTTTTCAAAAGTATGTAGCGTGGATTAAACGAGGGAGTCGGTGGGGCGAGTGAAAATATATCTACTTACTGAAAAAAACTGACAACGATAGCAACTTAATAATAAAAAGAGGGTGTGCCAAAATTTTGGCACACCCTCTTTTTCATAACGATTAATGAATATCACGTTTCTTAAAGTTACCGCCTTTTACTTCTGCTACGTCATAAACTGTAATAAAGGCATGTGGATCGATTTCATTAATAAGTTCTTTCATTTTACTTTCTTCTAAACGGTTAATTACACATGAAATTTCTTTAAACTTCTCTCTTGAATAACCACCGTATACTTCGTTATATGTTGCACTTCGGCCTAAACGATCGCGAATTGTTTCTACCATTAATTCAGGCTCTTTTGTAATAATTTTAAATGCTTTTGAACCACTTAAACCAACTTCAACGATATGAATCACTTTCGAAGCGATAAAGTAAGCAATTGCCGAAAGGATAGCTCCTTGCAGGCCGAATACCGTTGATACGAAAATAAATACGAACATGTTTAAGAATAAAATAAGGTCACTCGTTCCAAATGGTAACTTACGAGAAAGCAATACAGCAAGCATATCGATTCCATCTAATGCCCCACCGTTACGTAATGCTAGTCCCATACCAAAACCGATGATAATACCACCAACAACTGTAACTAATAATGTATCGCCTTCAATAATAGCTGGTATTCCGTGCATGACAACGGTACCTATTGCTAATGAAGCAATCCCGATAATGGAATAAATCGCAAAGCTTTTACCGATTTGCTTATACCCTAACCAAACGAAAGGAATGTTAATAACTGCGATTAGAGCTCCTAATGGCAATCCAAATAATCTTGAACTAACGATACTTAAACCAGTTACACCACCGTCTGATACGTTATTTGGAATTAATACTGCTTCTAATCCGTACGCTGTGATAAATGCCCCAATAATAATCATCAAAGCTTTTGAAGCAATTCTTAGCTTATTGGGCTTGTTTTTGATAATTTTCTCCATGTAATTTCCTCGTTTCAAACTAGTTTCTTATTTGTTACGTAATTCACACCTAAATTTTATTTTAACATTTAATTTGAAAAAATTCTCCTTTAATGGATGTATGCAGGGAATATTATCACCATATTATCTTTAAAATATTTTTGAAATCAGTATAAGAAATCCCATCCTTTCAAAGGATGGGATGCTATTAAGAAAATATAAAACTAAGTACTGATATGAATAAAGCGAAACCTAAAATAGTTCCACATATTTTCATATGGCGCTTACGTCCCATTACGACAATCGCAACATATTCACGAATCATTGCGTTAGGCCAGTAATAAAATGCAGTTTTTGACCCGATTCCTTGGCTATTAAGACCAGCTTGTCTAGCGTATATACCAGCGCGGAAAAGGTGGAAATTATTCGTTGTAAAAATACTTTTATATTTACCTTCAGGTTTTAAAGAATCCATAATTTCTTTAGAGAACAACATGTTTTGATATGTGTTTACAGAGCGATTTTCCTGGACTGTATGTTCAAGAGGAATTCTTTTTTCAACAGCATAATTTTGCATTGCTTCTGCCTCTGGAAGACCTTCATCTGGACCTTGACCACCAGAGAAAATAATTGTCGGTGGTGTATTTACAGCTGCTTGTTTCCAATAGAAGTCGATAGCTTTATTAATGCGGCTTGCAAGTAAGGGTGGTACTTTATCATTAATTAAGCCACTACCAAGAACGATAATGAAATCTTGATTACGTCTTGGTCTGTTAAATTGGTATAAAAAATAAGCGCTTAAGAAGTTAGATAAGTGTATAAAGAAATAGAAGCTTATAAGAGAAATAGCTGCGAAAATAGGCTCTAAATGCGATGAGACCAAACTTGCTGGATTTATGATAGGGAGTAACATAAAGAATAACATCCCTAAAGCAGCAAGGAGTGTTAAACAGTTAGTGAACCGTCTTCCTTCTCGCTTCATTAAAATTCTAGCATTAAGAAATAGCCCAAACATTAAAGCAACAATACCGAAAGGAAGCATAATAAGAAGTGCTAAAATAGGTAAAATTATAATATAGCGTAGGACATCACTACTTGAATTCACAGATATAATCACACAAAAAAGAAGGAAAAAACAGACAAAGGAATTAAATAAAAAGCCGTTTATTATTTTCCGCGGATCTTTTAAATATGAGATAAGAAAAATAATAAACAATATAAGAGGAATAATTCCAAAATACAGCATAAATATAGTACACCTCAACTTGTATAAGATTTTGACATACCTTTTATATTACATGATTTTATAAGTGAAAATGAAAGAAAAAGGATTTTGAATTTTCTCAATAAAATATATGGATACACATGTTACAATATATTCAAAGCGATATATTAAAAGTAAAATGGTTGAAAAGGCACTCAGTAGAGTGCTTTTTCTTTTTGTATGCAATTGTGCATATTATATTTTTTTTCAAATGAAGAGGATTACAATATAAGTTGTAGACAGACTTTATAAAGCAGAATTTAATACAAACATTTCCCTCTACTTTTTGTATCTAACAATCGTATAACAATAAATAATTCTGTTTTATAGTGTCTGTTTTTGAAAGGTGTCTTTTTTGAAGGCATCTTTTTTTGTTAGTATAGATAGTTTTCACTGTTAGCACAGTGTAAACTATCTATACTAAACATTAGCAATCTTCCGTATAAATATTATCAATTTACTATATATTCCAGTGGTGTTAACCTACATATGAAAGGCTTTCTTTTTCAAAATATTACCCCTAATAAAATTTTGAAGAAGTCAACTGTCTCCAAACTTGTCTTTATGCTTAAAGAAAAAGCACTCAAATTGAGTGCTTTTTCTTATTGAAACATGCTATTTTTCTAGGCGATTTTCATAAAATAAAAGTAAAGAAATGAAAGTGGGTGACAAAATGCCGGCAGTTGTGGAAGGTGTTATTATTGAAAACTGCAATGGAACAATTAATGTAGGTGACAAATATAACGTACAGCCGATTGAAAAGACGAAGGCTTATAATGGATCGGGATCATCAAATACAGGAATGAAAGTACAAACGTTTAGCGGGATTAGTACAGCTGATGTGTGGGATAATGATGCGAATGATCAGGGGATACAGTTTACTTTATAGTACAGTATGTAAAATTGCATAAAATGATGAACTTGTCCTGTGCTACAATCTAGCTGTGAGCTGTTAATGATTCTTCTGTAGTATAGTTGTTAGATTAGAAATATAACATCTTATCGAAAATCATACGTACAAAAAAGACACTTCAAATGAAGTGTCTTTTTTATTTTAGTGATATCCTTTAGCAGAGTCTTTATGAATTTTATTTTTAAAAATACTGTAGCTCCAAAGCTGATATCCAATAACGATTGGTACCATGACCATTGCAACGAAGAACATAATTTTTAAGTTTAATTGACTACCAGCTGCGTTGTATAACGTTGTACTGTATGCATCGTTAATACGAGATGGTAACATTCTTGGGAACATACCTGCAAAGCCAGTTGTCATAAACATTGCGATTGTTAGGCAAACGAATGTGAACGCAAGGCCAATTTTATGTTTGTACACCATAATTAGTGCGAGTACACTCATTAGCATTGCAAGTACTGGAAGAATGAATAGTACCGGATATTCTGTAAAGTTTTGGAATAAGTTTGTTCTATTAGCAGTTGCTACATAGAAAATAGCTAAAATGATAGCAGCTGCCATTGAAAATGGTCTTGCGATTTTATAAGCACGATCAGATACTTCACCAGTCGTTTTAATCATGACCCAAAGGGCACCGGATACGACAAATATAGCAGTGAAGAAAAGACCACCTAATATACCGTAATGGTTTAGTAAGCTAAGTAAATTTCCTTCATAGCCATTTTTTCCGATTTGTAGTCCGTAATACAAGTTAGCGAATGTAACACCGAATAAGAAGGCGATTAGGAAACTGCCAATTGCAAATGCCCATTTACAAGTTTTTTGCCAAATTGGTGAATCATCTTTATGCATGAATTCCAGTCCAGCGGCACGAGCAAATAGTGCAAGTAATACTAAGAATAACGGTGTATATAAATAACTAAACATATTAGCATACGTGACTGGGAAGGCAGCAAATGTTGCGCCACCAGCTGTAATTAACCATACTTCATTACCGCCCCAGAACGGGCCAATTGCTTCTTGTAATTGATTTCGTTCTTGTCGATCTTTCGTAACGAAGGGAAAAATCATTCCGTTACCAAGTGCATACCCGTCAAGAATGAAGTAAACTGTCCAAATCACGCCCCATAAACCGAACCAGATGATTGCAAGCATATCATGAGACATGAGCCACACCTCCCTCAGTAGCAGGTTCTTCTAATGCGGCAGGTCCTTTTTTAGCGAACTTCAGCATTAAGTATACGTCTGCGATTAAAAGTAAAGTGTAGAATAAAATTAAACTAATTAATGAGAACCAAATTTGTGGAACAGATATAGGCGATACAGATTCTGCTGTACGCATTAGTTTATATACTGTCCATGGTTGGCGACCTACTTCAGCGACGATCCATCCTGCGTTAATCGCGATATAAGGAAGTAAGACAGACCATATTGTAATTTTTAAATAACGTTTTGAGTTTTCTAGTTTTCCTTTTCGGTTTAAATAGAAGCCATACCAAGTTAATGCCATAAAGAACATACCGAGTGCAACCATTAATCGGAAGCTATAATACACGAGGTTAACATTTGGACGTTCATCTTTCGGAATATCTTTTAAACCAACAATTTCGCCATCAAATGAGTTTGTATAGAAGAAGCTTCCGAGTTTTGGAATCGTAAGGAATTCAAAATTCTTCTCGTTTTTCACATCAGGAATTTGAACAATTGAGAAGCCTTGTCCTTTTCCGGTTTCCCAAACTGCTTCCATCGCAGCTCCTTTTGCGGGTTGATATTTAGCCGCTGATACACCAGATTGATGTCCCATAAACGGTGTAATTGTTGCGGCGAATAAGCCTAACATTAAGCCGAACTTAAATGATTTTTTGAAGAATTCAACTTCATTTTTACGTAATAAGTGATAGGCACTAATTGCCATAACGAAGAAAGCACCAACAATATAACAACCAACTACAGTATGGAAGAACATATTCCAAGCGTATGGATTCGTAACGAGTGCCCAGAAATCATTTAATTCAGCGCGGCCGTTACGTACTACGTAGCCAACAGGGTTTTGCATAAAGCCGTTTGCTGTAATAATCCAAAGGGCAGAAATGTTTGTTCCAAGTGCAACCATCCACATGCAGAAGGCACGGAACTTTGGTGAAATTTTGTCTTTACCGAATAACCATATTCCCA
This sequence comes from Bacillus cereus group sp. BfR-BA-01356, assembly GCF_022663635.1. Classification (NCBI taxonomy): domain Bacteria; kingdom Bacillati; phylum Bacillota; class Bacilli; order Caryophanales; family Bacillaceae; genus Bacillus; species Bacillus cereus group sp. BfR-BA-01356. The sequence continues at coordinate 24,073 of NZ_JAKUFX010000015.1, forward strand.
TGAAAGTAGATTCTAAGAAGAAGGCAACAAGTGCTTCGATTGCGAGAGGTGATCCGAAAATGTCTCCCATATATTTGGAGTACTCAGACCAGTTTGTTCCAAATTGGAATTCCATCGTAATCCCGGTTATAATCCCCATTACGAAGTTAATTGTAAATAATTTACCCCAGAAATTTGCCATTTTGCGGTATGTTGGATTCAATGTGCGGGCGTATTGAGTTTCCATACATGCTACTAAAATGACAAGTCCGATTGTCAAAGGTACAAATAAAAAGTGATAAAAAATAGTAATTGCAAATTGAAAACGACTCAGTAACAGAACGTCGGACATAATGAATATTCACTCCTTTTTTACATTATCTACAATCAGTTTATAGTGAAAATACGTTTAAAGTATGTGAGACTTGTTACAAAGCTGTGTGTATATTTTGAAAGAATTATGTCGATTATCTGAAAATATCTTATTTTTACTATAAAGCGATATCCTTTTTGAGTTTTTCATATTTTGGTACACTATTTATGTAGTGTAAACGAGAGAAAAGAGGGTCCTTTACTATGAAGTCATTAGAAGAGATTTTGCAGTACAATGAGAAATTTGTTGAAGAGAAAAAATACGAAGAGTATGAAACAGGAAAATTCCCGAATAAAAAAATGGTAATTATTTCTTGTATGGATACACGACTTGTTGAATTATTACCAAAAGCAATGAATATGCGTAACGGTGATGTGAAAATTATTAAGGTAGCAGGAGCTGTTATCTCACATCCATTCGGAAGTATTATGCGTAGTATTTTAGTTGCTGTATATGAACTTGGTGCTGATGAAGTTTGTGTAGTTGGTCACCACGATTGCGGTATGGCAAAAATTCAGGCAAGCAGTACAATTGAGAAGATGAAAGAGCGCGGTATAACAAATGAGAAATTAGATACAATCCGTTATTCTGGAATCGATTTAGAAAGATTCCTACAAGGGTTCTCTAGTGTAGAAGAAAGTGTAGAACATAGCGTATCGATACTTCGCAACCATCCGTTACTTCCAGAAGAAGTACCTGTTCACGGTCTTGTTATCGATCCTGAAACAGGAAAATTAGATTTAGTTGTGAATGGTTACGACAATTAAGAATTTACTTTGTCATCCTTTTTATCTGGGACAGGATCAAATCCTCCCGGGTGGAAAGGGTGACATTTTAATATACGCTTACAAGTAAGCCAAAAGCCTTTGAATGCACCATGTTTTTGAAACGCCTCTAATCCGTAATGAGAACAAGTCGGATAAAAACGGCATGTTGGTGGTGTCATCGGAGAAATGAACTTTTGATAAAAGCGTATAATCCCAATAAAAATCTGTTTCATAACGGTCTCCTTTTCAGCATATTCTTAAAGTATTATAGCACGACTGTACATAATACTTTACTAATGTGCATTTCCGTTATATCATATTGGATATAACGGAATTAAATTAAAAGCGGGAGAGATGTTGTATGCCATCAGTAGAAAGCTTTGAATTAGATCATACGATTGTAAAGGCACCTTATGTAAGACATTGCGGAGTTCACAATGTAGGTAGTGACGGTATTGTAAATAAATTCGATATTCGTTTCTGCCAACCGAATAAACAAGCAATGAAACCAGATGTTATTCATACGTTAGAACATTTATTAGCATTTAATTTACGTAAATATATTGATCGTTATCCGCACTTTGATATTATCGATATTTCACCGATGGGCTGCCAAACAGGATATTATCTTGTAGTAAGCGGAACACCGACAGTACGAGAAATTATTGATTTATTAGAACTAACATTAAAAGATGCGGTTCAAATTACAGAAATTCCAGCTGCAAATGAAACACAATGTGGTCAAGCGAAGCTTCACGATTTAGAAGGAGCACAACGCTTAATGAACTTCTGGTTAAGCCAAGATAAAGATGAACTTGAGAAAGTGTTTGGATAAAAAGGAAAACTGCCTGTGAAAGGGCAGTTTTTTTATTGTGCTAAGAGCGACCATACTCTTCTTTTTTATGAAAATATATTAGATACTCCAACATATAAAACAAAGGCAGAACCGAGAAAATAAACAAATGCTTTTGCTTTTTCCTGTTTCTTCATTTCATCAATTCCAAAAAGGATAAACATAATACTTAAAAGGATAAACACGTAAGGTAAAAGAATAGTGAAGTTTGCAAAGAAGCTAAATAGGGCGAGAGAAAGAGCGATAGTGGCGATTATAATTCGAATGTTTTTTAACATGGAATCCCCCTTAGTAGAAAGACATAGTTACTGAGAGAAAATAATTATAAATGCTAAATTGGTCAAAATTTCATTCTACATGTAGTGAAAGTAGTTCGATATTAAGAAGAAGAATATAAGACCAGAAACGAAAAAATACGGGATACTCATTGATTTTCGTCCGGATTTTAATTCATTAATTCCTAGAAGAATAAAGGAACAACTGAGAATAAATTGTAAGTATGGAAGAAGTGAAAAATTATCGGTAACATGGACATAAGTGCTTAGAGTGAGTAAGAGAAGCATGAGAAATGCTAAAAAAATCCGTAATATAGTTAGAGTTAGCATTGTATAGCCTCCTTTAGACCATTTACTAGAATATCTCTGTGAAACCAATAAATAAAGCAGCGGCCCCTGCTAGTAGAGCGAGCAGACTACCTCCTGTTTGTCGTTTTAATATTTCCTCTAAACTTATGGTGAGGGCCATACCTCCTAAAAAGATGAACATATAAGGCATTATTTCTCTACTACCAGTAAAAAATCTATAGATTGCTATAGATAAGGCAATAAGTGATAAAGTAATCCGCCCCCCTTTTAGCATAAAAGACCTCCTCTATTTTATGTAGGTAATAATGAGAACTATCCAAATGAAAGCACCGGCAATAATACAAATAAGTCCAGTTGCTAATTCCTTTTTCTTTATTTGTTCAAATGCGATGAGAAACATTAAAGCCCCTAATAGAAATTATGAAAGAGGTAAAAATTTATTTTTACCTGTATATGATCCAATTGCCGACATAACGATCACAGTGAGGGCTACTATGATGCGGAGTATACGAAGCATATTATGAATCCTCCTTATTCTTTTTTGTATAAGGATTATCTTCTAGTTTATCGACGGAATGTTTATAAGCATAGCCTTTATTAATTGTCATGATGGAGAGTACGAGGATGATTAGGACGATGATAATACCGATAATTAATATTTTGAACATAAAACCCCTCCTTTTCTTTATTTTACATAATTTTGTAATTGATGAAAACAATAGAAATTAAAAGGATGAAAGAAGGGTGTTACATGGAGACGAAAAAAACATATTATATATCAATAGGAAACGGTCAAATTTCACAAGTGAAGACGGCGGATACTTATAATTTTGAGATTTCCGCAAATGATGAGGAAATTACGGAATTAAGAGAGCACTTCGATCAAGCATATGTAGAAGATTTAGGGTCATTTGTACGCTCCCACGTTCCATTTGTTGAGTATCATCACGATTCAAATAATGACCGATATGATGAACAACTACAAAAAGCATATAAAATGATTTATGATTTAGGAAATCATGAGACGAAAGAATTAGTCGCGCAAATGGGAATAATCAATGGATTGTAATTGGATAATATTATGCAGAAAAGCGAGAATATGCTACAATTTGTGGTAGGAAAAACTTGTAACCATCAATAGGGGAGTAATGGCATGTACAAATTTAAAGATTATTACCACAACACTGTACAATTATCGTTTGAACGTTATCCATTTTCTCCTGAGCCAAAGCATGTTTGGGTTGTATGCCGGTACGGGGATCAATGGTTATTAACGCATCATTTACGTCGCGGTCTTGAATTTCCAGGTGGTAAAGTAGAACTAGGGGAAACACCGGAAGAAGCGGCAGTTCGAGAGGTTCATGAAGAAACCGGCGGCATAGTTTCTGATTTAACTTACTTAGGACAATACAAAGTATCTGGAAAAGACAAAATAATCATTAAAAACATTTATTTTGCAACAATTAGTGCGGTAGAAGAACATACGCATTACGAAGAAACGAAAGGGTCTGTTTTATTAAAAGACATTCCTGACAACATTAAAACGAATAGAAAATTTAGCTTTATAATGCGCGATGACGTATTAGCGCGTACGATGAAACATATAGAAGAAATCGGCTGTTTTACGAAGTAAAGTAGCCGGTTTCTTTTTTTGTATGTAAGAATAAATGTAAATATATCTTTACATTATTTTGGGTATATTATACAATTTTGTAAAGATATATTTACATTTTAGGAGGGGGAAGATGGATAAAAGAAAAGAAACGACTGTTACTGTTTCGATGGTTAAATTAAACTTTTCTTTATTTTTTATAATAATTGCTTTGTCGTTTGGAATTGGTTATTTGCATATATTTCTTTCAGGTGGGGTTCAAGTCGAAGTTACATTATTAACGATGTTTCTTTTTATTATCGCAATGATTGTTCTCGTTTGTATTCATGAAGCGATACATTTAATTGGCTTTCGCTATATCGGAGGTGTTCCGTGGAGTGAACTAAAATGGGGCGTTAATTGGAAATTAGGTGTTGCATATGCTCATTCTAAACAGGCGGTTACAGTAAAGCAAATGAAGAAAGTGTTAATGCTTCCGTTTTTACCAACTGGAATTTTGCCAATTGTATTGGGATTAGCTATGAATCTGGAGCCACTCTCATTTTTAGGAATTCTACTAACAGCAGGGTGTATCGGCGACATTGCCGTATATCAAAAAGTTTCAAAGTTTCCAGATGATGCGCTAGTAAAAGATCATCCGAGTAAACCACAGTTTACAGTGTATGAATAATAAGAGGAGGCGTTTTTGAAAAACGCCTCCTCTTATTATTGTTACTTTTGGTTGGTGAATTGATATATTGTGAAAATCGCTGATATAATTTATTTGTTATTATTGTGTTGATACCTCCACCTCTAAAAACGAAAGCACCTCCAACAAATCATCTACGATACGTGAATGCTTAAAATCACCCCAAAACGAATCTTTTTTCCAAACACCAAGAATCCCTACTTGTTCAGAACCAAGCACATCGTTTTCTGGATGATCTCCAACATAAAGACATTCTTCTGCCTTAACATCTAGTCTTTGCAAAGCACGTTCGAAAATTTCAGGGTGAGGTTTTTTTATTCCTTCAGCTTCTGAAACGAGAGTAGCATATACTTTATCCTTCCACGTATAGCCATTATTATCGAGTTCAAGAAATCGAGAACAATACTCTGATTTCTCTATGCTCTTCAAATGTGAGGCGAAGCGATTATATTGCTCACAAATAAATTGTTCTAAAGATTGGCGCCGATCTAATAGTGTTCCATCTAAGTCGAATAGGATTGCACGAATCATGGGAAGCCTCCTTGCAGTTTTTATAATTAATTATCGCATATTCGCAAAAAAATGATTATGATATTTTGTAGAATGGAATAATGGGGGATTGTATGAAGAAACTGTATGGCAAGTTAGTGTGTTGTATTATAGCAAGCGGTTTAGTTGCAGGATGCGATAGTGCTATCGAGGTTACAAAAGAAAAAGAAATTTGTAAAACAGAAGAAGAGTGCACGCAAATAGGAGATAAAACATTACAAAAAGTATATAAAAAGATAGAGGGACTTTCAGAACTTGAAAAAGTAGAGGATTATGACATAGAAGAGTATGAAAGTATGAATATGAAAGAGGCGGAACAGAAAAAAGAAGAGGATGACAATTACTTCTTTTTAGCTTCTTATTATATCGATGATGATGAAATTGTAGATCCTTATTTTGAGAAATTGGATCGTAAGAGATTGAATAAAGTTTTTGCAGATGACGAAGTAGCAAAAGATGATTTGTTAAGTCAGCGACAAGATAGAGAGTATCATGAAACCTTATGGGACATGTATCGCACTCTCGTCCCAGTGAAATATCGTGAGAATATAACAGGATTTGGTCTAATAACGGATGGTTATGATGGCGTTGTTGCCCATGTTATGCCAAGTATAGATGACCCGAGAGATTGGGTGCTTAGTTTAGACGTGCTGGATTCTGGGGTGAATATAGATGAAGTGATGAAAACATTAATTCATGAAACGGCTCACGTATTAACGATTGGACATAAACAAGTACCAGTGGATAGAAAGTATTTAGAGGCGTTTGATGAAGAGAAAGACATTTCATCATATCGAAATAAATGTAAAACGGTGTTCTTGAAAAATGGATGTGCGAGAAAAACTTCGTATATTAACCAATTTTATAATGAATTTTGGAAACCAATTGAGCAAGAGTGGACAGAAAAGAAAGTAGAAGAAAGTGAAGAGGCACAAATTGAATTTTATAAAGAAAAGCATGATGATTTTGTATCGCTATATGGAACAACAAATGTAACGGAAGATATCGCAGATACATTTACAGCGTTCATTTTACAAGATTCAAAAAAGGTGAAAGAAGGAACAGAGTTAAAATATAAGAAAATTGCTTTCTTCTATCAGTTCCCTGAGCTTGTAAAAATGAGAGCGGAAGTGCTGTCGGGATTATATGATGTTTCAAAAACGATAGAACAACAAAGTGGAGACTAATGTGAGTTATGCTTTCGATATAGTTTCGTTAAAGAAAAGCGTGAAGAATTTTTAATTCTTTGCGTTTTTTTATGTTGATAAAATTGAAAATTCTGTATTTTTATCAAAAAGAAGAAGGAACTGGAGGCACAAAAGAGAATTAGTATAAAAATGTCACAATTTAGACACAATTATAATGCGCGTGTTGTAGGGACTATAAGTTTACTCTCGAGGAGGTAATGAAACGTATGAAAACGATTCTTGCTGTTGCTGGTCTCATTTGGGTAATGTCTCACGGTTTTCCGATTTTTGAAGGGGAGCAAATTCGTAGTGCTTTGAATGAAAAGTTTAATGATTATCATGTGATAGATCGAAAAGATAATGTCGTTACAGTACGTGTGAAAGACTGTTTCCATACAGTTACGGTTGCGGATGGAAACATTACAAATGAAACGAAAATGTGTGATAAAAGGTAAAAGAAAGAAGCTGACTATAGCGCACTGTTTTGAGTCAGCTTCTTTTTCTTTTTCCAATTAGAATTTTTTCAAATGCCTCAACAAATACATACATAAGTGTTGCAAGAACACATGTGAGTAGTACGCTAAGTAAGACGAGTGTGAAGTTAAAGACTTGGAATCCGTAGCTAATTAAGTAGCCAAGTCCTTGTTTGGAAACGAGAAGTTCTCCGAAAATAACACCGACCCAGGATAAACCAACATTTACTTTTAACGTTGAGATAATTGCTGGAAAGGATGCAGGGAGAACGACTTGCTTATAACATTGCCATTTATTTGCGCCAAATGTGTCCATCACTTTTATATAGTTAGAATCGACTTCTTGAAATGCACTGTAAATAACGAGAATGGTAATGATGATGGAAATAATTACTCCCATTGCGATAGAAGATGAAATGTTTGGACCGAAAATAACGATGATGATTGGACCGAGTGCAACTTTTGGCATTGCATTTAGGACGACGAGGTAAGGATCAAGTACGCGGGCTAGAAGTGGCATCCACCAAAGAAACGTGGCAATAATAGCACCGAGTACCGTTCCGAGAATGAAACCTACTCCTGTTTCCAGCAATGTCGTCCATATGTGGACCAAAAGTGAACCGTCGATCCATTTCGTTAAGAAGAGATCCCAAATACTCGAAGGAGAACTAAAGAGTAAAGGATCGATCCATTCTTTTTTGCTAGCTATTTCCCATAGTGCAAAGAAAAGAATAAGTAGTAAAAGCTGTAGTGAGCGAGCAATCCAAGCACGCCTGCGTTCTTTCTTTCGAAATTGTTCATGTAGTTGTTTTATATTATCCAAGTCGTTCCAGCTCCTTCCATATATCTTGAAAGAGGGCTGGGAAATCGTAGTGATGGCGTGCTTCTAACGGTGATAAAGAACGGATACTTTCCGGGACGATAAAGGTTTTCGCGATTTTTCCAGGATTTGCTTGCAGTAAATAAATACGATCACTCATCGCAATCGCCTCTTCAATATCGTGAGTAACAAGTAGTGATGTTTTCTTATATTTATTTAGTAAGTTGAAAACGAGTTCTTCTAGTTTTAATTTCGTTTGATAATCGAGTGCGGAGAATGGTTCATCTAGTAATAAAATTTTCGGATCAGTTGCTAACGTTCGAACGAGAGCAGCACGTTGACGCATACCGCCGGATAGTTCACGAGGATATTGTCCTTCTACCCCATGTAGACCGACTTGCTTTAAAAGGTTTAAAGTATGTTCTTTCATTTGTTCATCATAAATTCTTCGAATATGAAGTCCAAGCATAATATTTTCTTCAATCGTTTTCCACGGGAATAAGTAATCTTGCTGCAACATATATCCCATAGATGAAGTTTTCGTTGTAATTGGTTCACCATCTAAAAAGACAATACCATCAATTGGATCAAGTAACCCAGCAATGATTGAGAGGAGCGTTGTTTTACCGCAACCACTTGGGCCGAGTATAGAAATAAATTCGCCTTCTTCCACTTGTAAGCTCATATCTTCAAGAATAAGTTTGACATTCTCTTTTGCAAAAAAGCAGTGAGAAACGTTACGTATTTGTAAAAAACTCATACACTTCGCCTCTATTTCTTAATAACGCTTTCGGCAATTTTTGTATTGACGAGCGCTTCATGTGGGACTTCTTTTTGTAATTCACCAGCGTCTTTCATAATCGTTTGGAGCTGTTTCCATTCTTCCGCATCTAGTAGTGGATTTGTCGCATAAGAATGTTGCTTTTTATACCGTTCAATTACTTTTACTGTAATGTCTTTTGAAGTGTCTTTAAATAGCGGGGAAACAGCATCAGCAATCTCTTCTGGACTATGTGTATCAACCCATTGCTGTGCTTTATAGAGCGCACGTGTGAACTTTTCAGCAGCAGCTTTATCTTTCTTTAAGAAACTTTCTTTTGCCATGAATGTTGTATAAGGAACAGTACCAGATTCATTTCCGAATGAAGCGACGATATAACCTTTACCTTCTTTTTCGAATATGCTTGCAGTCGGTTCAAAGAGCTGGACAAACTCTCCTGTACCAGATGCAAAGGCATTTGCAATATTAGCAAATTCGATATTTTGAATTAAGTTCGTATCTTTGCGAGGATCAATGCCATTTTTCTTTAAAACGTATTCCCCAACCATTTGCGGCATGCCGCCTTTACGCTGTCCTAAAAATGTAACACCTTTTACGTCATTCCAATTAAAAGAGTCTAGTTTTTTACGTGAAACTAAAAATGTCCCATCTGTTTGTGTAAGTTGTGCAAAGTTAATGACAGGGTCTTTCGCTCCTTGTTGATGAACGTAAATAGATGTTTCAGAACCGACGAGAGCAATATCAATTCCGCCAGATAATAGGGTGGTCATCGTTTTATCGCCACCAGCTGTTGTTTGTAGGTCAATATTTAGTCCTTCATCTTTAAAAAATCCTTTTTCAATCCCGACATATAATGGGGCATAGAAGAGAGAATGGGTAACTTCGCCGACGCGAATGTTTTGGGTTTGTTCTTTCGTACTTTCTTTTTTACTACTACAAGCAGCAAAAGTAAAAACAGCTAGTAATATGATGCAAAAAATCGCGATTAATTTTTTCACTATATAACACCTCCCAGAAGTCACTCTACAAGCATGATATGTAGGTAAGTGCCCATATGTGAGTGTAGATAGCAGGAATTTTTTTGGAGGTAAAGAAGTACAAATATAAGGGGTGATAAAATGGAGTACGAATACGATGATAGCGTACATTTACATCTTGATTATTTCGGGACAGAATGTGATATGGAATCGATTGCTTATAAGAGGAAGAATGAAGACGTATGGGATGTGTATTTTAATTTTGGAGTATACGGTATTCAGAAAGACGATGTAGAGTTAGGTAGGTTTATGGATGAATATGCCGGTTATTACGTTTTTTCTGTACATGCTCGCGACCTTAGTTGGGAATTTGGAAGTGCCCAGTTTGAAGAGTGGGTTTTGAAAAATCGGATAGTAGAAAAAACGCTACAAAAATAGGAGGAATTTTGTGATTGGATTTCTCATCTTATTATTTATTTTTGTGGCCGGATTTTTTATTATGCAAATGCTTATTTACCGATTTGCAAAGAAAAACATCCATAAATATACAAAAATAAAATGGTTTCATATGTGGCTACATATGAATATGAAAAAAAGGCCCGAGATTAGATTTTTTTGATTTTGTAGTTACAGTACTCGTATGTATCGTATGGAAAATATGGCTGCTTCCTTTTATATAATACACATGCTAATCATCTTCTCTTTTATCATAAAATAACGAAAAGAACCTGTCTTGTGGCGGGTTCTTTTCGTTATAGTAATAGTTGTAAAAAACTTGAATTTATACATAAAACAGTGAGTGGTGTTGTGAAAGATATTTTGACAAATACAGAAACACATACATACGGAATTAAAGTGTAATTACAGAATGGACAAATTGGCCGTGTGTAAAGTGTGGGGAATAAGAAAGAGGTCGTCCAACGGTGGACGACCTCTTTCTTATTATGCTTGGTTAGTGCGGAAGAATGGAAGTTTCTGCACAATGTGAATTAATCCGTATGCAAGAATTAAGCACATAAGAGGATTAATGAAAAATCCATAGCGATTAATTGCTAAGAATAAGTTTGAGAAGATAATGTAAATAATAGAACTTGCTACTAGCATCATAACGCGTTTATGTTTAAATGAATTTAGCATGAAGCAGAAGCTGCTCAAGAATGTACCGATGATAAACACTCTATGACATAGTTGCATAAAGTTGTGAATACGGTATTGGTCTACAGCAGGAGCTGTTTTGAATAATTCAATTGTTTTACCGACAGTGAACCAAGAGAACCAATAAGTGAAGTCCGTCTTAAATCCGTTCTTGATTAATTCTTTTGCGTATGCACCTTTGTCATCTAAGCCTTTAGCTCTCATTTCATTTACTATATTTTCATATCCAATTTTATTAAATGGATCTGCACCGGCAATTAGTGGATCTGCACCTTGGGTTGAGAATAAAATAAATTGGTTGAGTGCTAAGTAGTTACGAACAACCCATGCGCCAATAATAAAGAAAGGTCCGATAAACCATAACAATCCGATTCGAATGGAGTCTTTAAATCCATATGTAAATAACACAACAAGAACAGGAATGAGCATCATTGGAGCTGGATTTGGACGGAACATAAGTAAAATTGAAACGACAATTCCAAACCATATATGGAATTTCACTTTATTGTATTTCCATGCGAGAACAAATACATATACACATAACGCCAATAAGAATATGGATGGAACTTCTGTTAGCAATGTACGGAAGTATGTATAGTTACTTGGATAAATAGCATATAAAATACTTGCAACAATTCCATAAATGTTTTTTTCGAACAATTCTTTTCCTATTAAGAATACTAATAGCACTGTGCAAAGGTTCATGATCATGTTAATAACAGTTGCTACGTAATAGTAAGGAATTGATGTAATATCAGAAATAATCATAGCGCCAGCTAATAGTAATGGCTGACCTGGTGTAATATATGCATTTTTTCCTGGAACTTCACTAGGTTCTAAATACACATAACCAAATACACCATGTTTTAATAGTTGTTCAGCTGTTAACGAATAGTTAAAGGCATCATTTGCACCATATGTTACTTTGACTAACTCTCCATCTAATCCTGGCTGTTTTACTAAACAAAAAACGTGCAACAGGAAAGAAAGCGCCAAAATTACATATACCGCTTTAGGCAAACTCTTAAACTTAGTAAGCAAAAATGAGCAACTCCTTTTTTATTAATTCTTTCGTATTTTTATGTGAAATCTTTAATAGTATTAAGGATTTCCAAAACATAGTTATTATATCATAAAGTGGAATGCTGAAATTAAGTTTTTCAAGAATGAGTAATTTGTATGCCACAATTTAACTGTTGATTAAGGGAATATTAAGACAATACATTTATGATAGAAACAAGTATGCAGACGAAATATGTAATATATGTTATTTTAATAGAAATAGTTCTTTCGATGCGGGGGAAATTAAGACATAGAAACGAGGGAATGAATTGAAGTATGGTTCTACACTTTTTCATCTTCCAAAAAGAAATATATTAATTTCTAGCATTATAAGTAGTATGGTGACTTTATTAGTAATAACTATGCTGTTTATGATTTTAAAGGTTTTCAATTTAGACATGATGAAAGATCATTTAAATCAAAAGCTTGTTTTAAGTGTTATGATGATTTTCGTATGGGGCATAACGTTTTATATTACGCATTTCAATAAAAAAGAGATGTCTATACTTAGAGCATCCCTACGAGTGCATTTTATATTATTTTTGCTAGCTCATACAGTAGCGTTATTTTATATTGTCATGCAAGTTAATATGAGTTTCATAGAGGCAATGAATTGGATTTACTTTTATAATATGCAGTTTATATTAAGTTTTTTAGTAATTTATGCAATATATATTCTTGTATATAATTTAATAGGTAAGGTTTTTCTAAGTATGGTTTTAACGAGCTGTACGTTAGTCATTTTATGTATTGTGAATTATTTGAAGCTTATTTTCAGAGGTGATCCGTTATATCCTTCTGATTTCACACAAATTACGCATATGCAATCTGTTATACCGATGGTGATGGACTATTTTAGTTGGAGTTATATTTTTGTCATTATCGTAAGTATCGTAGCTTGTATTGTAGCAGGGATATATATGAGAAGGTATATTCAAAATGTAAAGATTCATCTAGGAATAAGAGCCTTATTAGTAGTAGGATCTATTTTTGTTCTATATGCGTATGGTAATTTTGCGAATACATTTATGAATAAAGTATTTCAAAAATCAGGTGTAGATTTTGTTTTGTGGAATCAAAATGAGAACTATGCTTCAAATGGTTTTGTACTTGGGTTTATTAGCAATTTAGATACAACAGTTATGGAAAAACCAAAAAATTATTCTAAAGAAAATATGCTTCAAATAGCAAACGATATAAAAAAACAATATAGTGGAAATATAGGGAGCCAAAATAAAAAAGAGAAACCGAATATTATTTTTGTAATGAGTGAATCGTTTTGGGATCCGACGAAAGTAACTAACCTTTCTTTTAGTGAAGATCCTGTACCAAATTTACATCATTATATAGAAAACTTTCCTGGTGGACAAACTATTTCTCCTACATTTGGGGGGAATACGGCGAACGTTGAATTTGAGGCATTAACAAGTTATTCAATGAGTTTGTTAAAGCCAGGTTCTATACCATATCAGCAGGTTATTACAAATAAGAAAGAAATTCCATCAATTCCTACAGCGTTGAAAAAAGAAGGTTATTATACAAGTGCAATTCATTCATTTGGTCGCACATTCTTTAAACGTGATGATGTATATAAGGTGTTAGGGTTTGATAAGTTTAATGCAGAGGACACGATGGAAAATGTGGATATTGATGGAGATTATATTAGTGATTTAGCGATGAGTAAAGAGATAATTGCTGAGTTAGAGAAACAAAAACAACCTACATTTATTCATGCAGTTACGATGCAAAATCATTTTCCATTTACAGAGGGCCGATTTGGTGAAAACCTAATCGAAATTAGTGGTCTAGAAAATGAAGAATCAAAGGGAGAATTAGAGACGTATACAGAAGGATTAAGACGTTCAGATGAGGCTCTTCAATATTTAATAGAGCAACTAGATAATTTTGATAGACCTACATTATTAGTATTCTTTGGAGATCATCTTCCATCATTAGGAACAAATAAATCTTTTTATAAAGAAAATGGGTATATAACGAATGAAAAAACACCGAATGAACGTTTAGCGATGGCGCAAACACCGCTATTAATGTATGCAAACTTTGATATGCCAAATGATAATTTAGGTTTAGTAAGCCCAATTCATTTTTCTAATCTTATTTTTGATTATGCAGGATTAAATAAATCCTTATTTTATCAATTTTTATCGGAACTTTACAAGGAAATACCAGTGCTTAGAGATGAATTAAAAGTTGATAAAAATGGAGAAGTAATCAATGATTTAACAAAGAAACAAAAAGAAATGTTAGAGCAATATAAAATGCTTCAATATGATTTACTCGTTGGAAATCAATATAGTAAAGATATCCTCTTTAAATAAAAGAAACAAAAAGAACTTGTATAACGATACAAGTTCTTTTTTCATAGTATTTAACGGGGTAACCAGACAAGCTGGGTTTAGGGAGTATTACTTGTACATTTAGTATATATGAAAATGTAATTGTTTTATTTGTGTATTTGTGAGAAATATGTGAATTTTATGTTTTGTGAAAAATCGATTGTATTAACTTTCGTTCTTGTATTGCAGTTGTTATGCATGTAAAAATTTTATCAGTTCTTTATTTAATTCATCCGCTTGATCGATTGGTGAACCATGACCACTATTTGTAAGAGCATGTAACTGAGAATTTTTAATTCGTTGTTGCGTAAGCTCAGCACTTTTGTAAGGAATTAGTTGGTCGTGAACGCCGTGGAAGATTTTTGTTGGGACGTTAATTTTATTTAAATCTTTCGTTACATCTTCATTTGCAGCTGCTTGTAAAATTTTTATAAGGGCATAAGAAGCGGACTGCATACCGAGATAAGAAAACCATTCAAGGGTTGCAGCCCCTAAGTTTCTATTAAAAAAGGATAAAGATACATCATTTAAAAATTTTGGTAAATTAGCATACATTTGATTAATGAGAGCATCTGCTTGTTCTTTCGGTACACCGTAAGGGGACTCTTGATTTTTAACGAAAGAGGGGGAGACAGCGTCAATTAATGCGAGCTTAGAAATGCGGCGCCCATTATAGCGAGACATATAGCGAATAGAAAGAGCACCACCAACTGAGAAACCGACTAATGTAGCGTTCTCTACTTGAAGTGCTTCCAGAACAATTGCGATATCATCCGCTAATCGATCATACGTGTAACCAGTCCATGGCTTATCAGATTGTCCATTCCCTCGTATATCCATGGCGATACAGCGAAAGCCATGCTCTGGTAAAACATTGAGTTGATATTGGTACATTTGATGATTTAAAGGCCATCCGTGAACGAAGAAAACAGTCTTACTACCTGGCCCAGGATTAATGTCTTGCACAAAAATATGCACATCTTTCTCGACAGTAACAAACATAAATTTCCCCCTATTTTATGAATATGCTCTATCCCAAAAGCGTTGTTTTGTCATAGCTTTAATAAATTCATTTGCTAGCCTTGTAGGGTCTTGTTCTATTAAAATACCAGGCTTTCCTTCGATATTTAAAGATTGAATAATAGAAGAGCCGTTTTGGAAGGAGCCAATCGGCTTAAAGTGATTATATGATTCTACGACAAATGAACTTACTTTGTTAAGAAAATGATCATCCATCATAAAGGAGTGGTGAGCTTGTTAAGAAAATATCATTTACTTCCCACTGTCCATTTGGCGTTCCCTGCACTATGCCTAAGCGTTCGGAAACGATCACTGGCAGTTAAAGAGTTTTCATCGTTTGAAATTTTAACACCTGTATTTGTTGTCATTTCCTTTCCTTCGTTTTCACGCGTAAAAGATTGGAGTTGTTCGGTCTTTTTATTTTTTTTGCCATCCATAAAAAACACCTCCCATAATATACGTATTAATGATCATAGATTTTATGCTCTGTATATAGTCTAAATATATTGCGTTTTTGGTACGATTTTCCTCAAATGTTCGATTTATCTTTGTTTGTCTATGAAAATCATTTATTATAATAAATGGTATTCTTCGAGATATTATTTTGAAGGGGTGTTGAAGTGAAAGAAAGTTTTCTATCATATAAAGAAGAAGAAAGAAATGCAAAAATCCTTTTATGGGTGTTATATGTCATTGTTATTGTATATCAAATTTTCTATGCAATCGTATTAGAAGATAAATCAATAATGGATAAGGGATACAATATAATATGGCAAGTTATTTGCGGAGTAGCAATACTGTGCGTGAATATATATTTAATGAAAAAAGAGAAGGCAAACCTTGTTAAATATGCATGGATATTTGCATACATAGGGATAGAACTCGCTAATATATTTTCGTATGTTTTTTATAATAAGGCGGCGTTTGATGCGACAAATATAATAGAAATTATTCTCATTTTCTTTGTACCTATATTTTTAAATAAAAAATTCTATGTGTTTTTACTTTCCTCTATTGTAGGAAAATATTTAATTTATTTATTTGTATTAGAGGAAGTAAAAGCATTTATGTTCCTTATTATGTATACACTTATGTTAATAGCTGTATATATCATTTTAAACCGATTTTTACAATATCTTTCAGCTGTAAAGGAAAGTATTGCGATTGCTAGTGAATCACAAAAATTAGCAGTAATCGGAAAAATGGCAGCGACGGTTGGACATGAAATTAAAAATCCACTTGCTTCATTAAAAGGATTTACGCAATTACAACGAGAGAAGCATGAAGAGGATCCTATTTATAAACGTATGATTTTTGAAATAGAAAATATGAATAATATGATAAGTGAGTTAATGGAAGTTGCTACATGCAAACCTTCTATTTATAAGAAACATGATGTAGGAAAAATTGTATTACAAGTAATAACAAGTCTTCGTGAAAAAATAGATGAATTAAACATTCAGTTTATTTCTAATGTGGAAGAAAAAACAATAGAAGTTGAATGTGATGAACGAAAAATAAGAGGAGTCTTTTTATATACGATAAAAAATGCTTTAGAGGCAATGGGACAAGGTGGCACATTACATTTACAATTAGAAAATAAAGGGAAAGAATATGTAATGATCAGTGTGATCGATAATGGTCATGGTATTAAGCAAGAAAACTTACCCCGTGTTACAGAGGCCTTTTATACAACGAAACAAGATAAAATTGGTCTGGGACTGACGGTAGCGAATCGAATTGTCGCCGAGCACCTTGGTGAGTTGCATATTTCAAGTGAAAAAGATACTGGAACGAGAATAGACATCATTCTCCCAAGGAAGTGTGGAAATACTGAAATCCAAGTGGAAGAAAAGCTAGGAGTTACCATATGAATAAAGGCTATATATTTAAAAATGAAGAAATAAAGGCGCTGAAAGCATTTTTAAGTTTATTTTTTATTATATTTTTCGTATATGATCTTGCCTATGAATTTATCGTACCGTTAATCGGTGGAGAGCAAGAAGGTGTAGGAGAGTTTGAAGATGGTTTAGGTTTATGGCTTTACTTTTTGATGGTGGTATTGTTTTGCATTGGAATATACTTTATGAAATGGAAGAATGCTTTTGCGGTAAAATATATTATTCTAATTGGCTATAATGTATTAGATTGTATCCATAACATTATGATTTATTATGGTAGCGATGCAGAATTTGACGGTGGAAATATAGTAGAAGGATTTTTTATTTTGTTTGCACCAATCTTTGTGAATAAAAGATATTTCTGTTTAGTTCCAGCGATACTTATCGGAAAGTATGCTCTTACAGGAATCATTATTCAATCTTCTCTCGTTTTAATCCCAATGGCATTATATAGCGTATTTACTATCATATGTTGGATTATATTTTTAAGGGTTCAGTCTTACGTTCGTACGCTTGAGATGATGGACAAAGAAATAAAACAGACAGAAAAACTAGCAGCTGTTGGAAAGATGGCAACGGTTATTGGTTATAAGATTAGAAGACCTTTAGCAAACTTAAAAAAACTTGTGAATAAACAAGCAGACAAGCATCCAGAGGATAAAATTTATAGTGATATTATGAAACAAGAAGTAGATCGGATTCATATAATTGCTACAGAACTTAGTGGATTTGAGAAATCTAAATCACTAGAATCAGAAACTCATAACATACAAGAAATTATTTCTTATGTTATTCGAGTTATGGAAAAGCCAGCTTTAAAACAAGGAGTCTACATACAAGGTATTTACAGTAAAGACTTACCATCAATTATATGTGATGAAAAACGATTAAAACAGGTCTTTTTTAATTTAATCAAAAATGCAATTGAAGCAATGTCAGTTGGCGGAACAATTACGATTAAAGTTACTGTAAAAGATGGAATCATCGTTCAAGTGAAAGATGAGGGATGCGGCATTCCGAAAGATAAAATTCCAAAGTTAAATGAAGCCTTTTATACAACGAAAGAAACAGGAACTGGTCTAGGTTTAGTAGTTACAGAAAAAATTATTAAAGACCACAACGGTAAAATGAGTTTTGAAAGTGAAGTTGGGGTTGGAACGACGGTTGAAGTTATGTTACCACTGCATTAACTACAAAAAACATCACTTATTTGGAAGTGATGTTTTTGTGTTCTTCTTAGGTAGACGTTCTAAAAAAAGAGGACGATAACGAAAAATAATATATTGATAGTGTAAAAAGAAAATAATGGATGTTTTACTATGAAAAATATATAATGGCTTTGTCTGTTATTTGTTGTAGTTCATTTATATTTCTATTTGTTGACCCGAATTTCGGGTCTTTTTTTATGAAATGAATTGCTATATATCAGTAATTAGAAAAATAGAATATACAGCACTTGCAGCATGAATATAAAGAGCGGTTGTATCCTCCCCAAAAAATAGGTTTCCAGCTGTAATACTGGTAGCACCAGTAAAGTCGGTGCTATCAGTAGGTTCGTTTTTCGGCACAACGAAAGCATTTACGTAGGTACATGTGCTTTCTCATTTATCTATTTTTCTGTGGTCGATTTATTGTGTATATAAATTTAAAAAATGATAGTGTTAGAGCCACCATTTCTCCTGCGGAAGCAAAATAACATCCACATCAAAATTCTCTTTAAACCAATCATACATCAATGTCTCTTTCACTAAATATTCAGAGGCAGAGTGTGACACACCAATTAGAGACATATTCGTTTCTTTTACATAATCCATAATGAGCGAGTATTTATGTCTGCCGTAATCATTGTCGATATGGCAATGGATTTCTCCTGTAATATATGCTTCAGCACCTTTTTCTTCTGCTTCCTTCATTAAAGATACAACATCGCCACATCCAGCGATAATTGCGATTTTTTTGATGGAATCATGTCGTTTACCTTCGAAGTCTGTGTAAGGAATTTGGAAGAGTTGTTTTAGATGTTTTTGGAGTGCTTCTGTTGATGTTTCATCTATTTCACAAATAAGGCCAACTGGTTCTTGTTCTGGACCTCCATATGCAAAGTCGTCCACTACAGTAGCGTTTAATGCTTTTGCAATTGAAATACTCGTTCCATGTGTTTGATGAAAATCCATTGGTACGTGACATGTATATATAGAAAGTTGTTTTTCTTTTATTCCTTGCAAATATTTTTCAGGAATTGGTAAGAAACCGCGGCCTGATCTTCCAAGCGGATCACCGCACTCCATTACAAGGGGATGGTGCATAAAGAGTAAATCACCGGGTGTGGATTGTGAAATGAATGTTTCAAGAACGTCATCTGTAGGGAATACAGCTAAAAATACTTTGTTTACATTTTCAGATCCGTGCATCATAAGGCCGTTAAATAAATCTACAAAATTTGCTTCGAAAAATTGTTGCCAAGGAAATTTGATAGGATCATATACGGCTGGGATAAATCGACTAAAGGCACTATCTTTTCCGTATTTTTCAATTTGGAATAAGTGATCGAGTGATTGCTCTATTTTTTTTAAGGCTGGCATGTTTGATAATCCTCCTTAAGATGATTCTTGCTTTATGAGTTGTTTGTATTCTTCGTAGCAAAATAAGAAGCGGATAGGAAACAAATAAAACCTAGAATCCAGCTAATAGAAGGAGAATAGGGAAGTACATGCTGTAATAGCATTCCGCTAGAAATGAAGAAACTACTAAATACACCTAATAACATGGGATATCGTTGTAGTTTGAACACAGATAGTAAACATCCTTTCTCCTGCATGAACTACTCATAAAAGCTCGATTGCTGAAACTTTATCACATACATTGTATATTAGTCTTAATTTTCTGTATATAACTTTTAAGAAAAATGGTGATACAATATATGAATGATAAGAGAAGAGAGGATGAAGATTAACATATGTACGTTACTGTAACAGAAGCAGCATATAAAAAGATTATGGATACGATTCCAAGTGAAGCGAAATATATAAAGTTATTTTATGATAATGAAGGTTGCGGTTGTGTTATGAGCGGAATCATCGATTTAGTAGCTGTAGCAGAGAAAGATGAGCGCGATGTGGATATTGAATCAAGCACAATGAACTTTATCGCTGATCGTACAAAGCTTGTATTTATGGACGATAAGTTAACGGTTGATTGGCATGAAGGTGGAGGAACTTTTCAGTTGAAGAGCCCAAGCCAGTTTTATAATCCAAATATGAAATTACACGTTCGAGTATAGTAAAGGTGAGTCCAAAATGTATTTTGGACTCACTTTTTTTATTTTATAAGTCGCTATTATTGTCGATAAGTCGATATATTGAAAAAATCGCTGATATAAATGGAGTTGCGCTGATATATTTGGGAAATCGCCGATATAATTTCATTTACCAAAACGTTTTATATAATAAAAAGATTTTTTCACATAATGAAATGTACATGTGATTGAATTTTCTGTATAATATTCTTTGCGGAGGGGATACGCATGAGAAGATGGGGAATTGAGTTATTAATTTTAAGTGTTGTTATTATTTGGGGGATTAACTATACAATTGCGAAGTATGGACTTTTAGAATTTACAGCAATTGAGTTTACTGCACTTCGTATGATGGCGGCGGCACCGCTTCTGTTACTCCTTACCTTTTGTATTGAAAAGTCGGTTTATATGGAGCGAACGGATATACCTAGATTAATTATCGTTAGCGTTGTAGGTATTGTACTGTATCAAACGTTATTTATGGAAACTGTCAAATATACATCCGCTACAAATGCTTCTTTACTCATTTCTATTTCACCTATTTTTACAACTGCATTTGCGATTTTTCTGAAACAAGAAAAGTTTTCTTCTCGAAAGTTAATCGGTTCTATGACTGCCTTTGTTGGTGCAGCCTTAGTTTTAGTAGCAGGACATTCACTTACTAGTTCTTTTTATGGCAATGGAATTGGACTTATTACATCAATATGCTGGGGGCTTTATCCTGTTTTAGCAGGACCATTAATTAAAAAATATTCAGCATTACGTGTTACTGCATGGTCTGCATTAGTGGGTGCGATTCCGCTATTATTGTTAAGTGGTCCACATGTATTTGTCATGCCATTTCACATTACTCACGGAATGACACTATTTGCTTTACTATATTCTATTTTCTTTGTAACAGTATTCGGTTTAGTAATGTGGTATGTTGGTGTTCAAAAAATTGGGGCGTCACATACGATGGTATATATGTATATAACGCCGCTTGTAGCTGTTTTATTTGCAGCTGTCTGGGCAAATGAATATGTATCGTTTCAACAGATCATCGGTGGAATTATCATTTTTGTCGGTCTATGGTTTGTGAAATCGGAGAAAGTAAAAGTTCATTCTATTGCAGGGGAACCTATATCAAAATAGGAAAACAGATCACCTATGATCTGCTTTCCTATTTTTTTATTTTTGGTAAGAAGATGAGAAACAAGATAGCAGTAATAAGTGGAATTAAGTTTAAAAATGGAATACGGAAGAGTGTAATAAGAATAATACCTGGAAGAAGAACACCGAGGACAGCGTAAAAAATGCTATGATTTTTCGTGTACCAATACAATGAAAGTCCAATAAGTGCAGGGATAATGAGGTGAATGAGAGCCATTAAAAAATAAATCATTAGACGCCCCCTTTATTTGTGTGCTTATTACATCATATCCGTATGTTCATAGATTGATATCATTTTTTTCATAAATGGACGAAAAAAGTTTGAAAAACCGTCACAAAATATGAGAATATGATGTTTGAAATCTTGTATAATATTATTTTCTAAAAACATTTAAACAACATAAACATACTGTTTATGTTGTTTTTAATTTGAATGAAATGAATGTAAGGAATATGAATTTGAAAGAAATTTTTTGTTGGATAGATAAGAACGAATGAAGAGAGGTACAGCATGATTAGTATGTCACTAAGATCATTTAAAATCCAATCGTATTATATACTAGGTATTTTGTTACTAGGTTGGATGTTAACACCGTTTTCAGCACACTTTTTAGGCGCTGGAATTGGGCTTATTGTAAGTATGTATTGCGTTTGGCTTTTAGGCAGAAGAATTGAGAAGCTTGGAGATAGTATTGTAAAGAAGACGAAAGCACCGACACTCGGTATGTTTAACCGTTTTGCAGCTGCCATTTTGGGTGCTATTATTATGTACGAAATTGAGCACCACATGGTTATGTGGGCATTTGCAGTAGGGATTATGGGTGGTTATTTCTTAATCGTTGTGAATTTAGGTTACTATAGCATGAAAGATGAGAAAGAACTAACAAAGAGCTAAAAAGATAAAAGACTTCTTTTTAGATGGAATAGATGATCCAGTCACGAATAGAAGCGGTCAGGGCCTTTTTTAGCCCCATACGATGTGAAACCCGAGAGATGTAGTGAGTAGGGATATAATGTATATATTCGAAGCTGTAATTTTATAATCTAGGTCACAGATGAAGAGATTAGCGTTTCACTTTATATAAGATATAGAAAGAAGCTTACGTTTTCACGTAAGCTTCTTTTTTATGTAAGTGTGTGTAACTGTTAAGCCGCATTGGGTTTTGTCGGTGAGTACGCGAAACTTTACGGTTACACGACACTTATTCATATGAGTAAAGGGTTATTCCAACAGAAAGTTTTAATTTAAGCGATTGGACCGCCTAAGTTAATAATGTCTTCAGATACGCTGTCGAACTTTTTGAAGTTAGCTTTGAATTCATTTGCAAGTTCGATTGCTTTTGCTTTGTAAGCAGCTTTATCAGCCCAAGTTTGTTCAGGCATTAACACTTCGTCAGGTACACCTGGTACGTGAAGTGGAACTTCAAGACCGAAGATGTCATGTTTAGCTGTTTCAGTTTTCGCAAGTTCACCGTTTAATGCTGCTTGAATCATTGCACGAGTGTAACCTAAGTTCATACGTTTACCAACGCCGTATTCGCCACCAGTCCAGCCAGTGTTTACTAAGAATACTTTTGCATCGTGTTTCTCGATTTTTTCACCAAGCATTTCAGCATAGCGAGATGCATCAAGTGGTAAGAATGGTGAACCGAAGCAAGTTGAGAATGTTGCTTGCGGAGATGTAACGCCGCGCTCTGTTCCTGCTAGTTTACTAGTGTAACCACTTAAGAAATGATACATAGCTTGCTCTTTTGATAACTTACTGATTGGAGGCAATACGCCAGATGCATCAGCAGTTAAGAAAATAATTGTATTTGGGTGTCCAGCAACACTTGGCAGTACGATATTGTCGATCGCATGCATAGGGTATGCAGCACGAGTATTTTCTGTTAAAGTAGTATCGTTGTAGTCCGCGATACGCGTTTGGTCATTAATGATAACGTTTTCTAAAACAGATCCAAATGTGATTGCATCGAAAATTTGTGGTTCTTTCTCGTGAGAAAGGTTTACACATTTCGCGTAGCAACCGCCTTCAATATTGAATACACCGTTATCAGACCAACCGTGCTCATCATCACCGATTAATTTACGGTTTGGATCAGCAGATAATGTTGTTTTACCTGTTCCAGATAAACCGAAGAATAGTGCTACGTCGCCTTCTTCACCTACGTTTGCAGAGCAATGCATAGAAAGAATATCTTGTTCAGGTAGTAAGAAGTTCATAATAGAGAAGATTGATTTTTTCATTTCTCCAGCGTATTCTGTACCACCAATTAGTACAATACGTTTTTCGAATGAAACCATAATGAATGCTTCAGAGTTTGTACCGTCAACAGCTGGATCAGCTTTGAAGTTCGGTGCAGAAACAATTGTGAACCCTGACTCATGAGTTGTTAATTCTTCTTCAGTTGGACGAATGAATAATTGATGTACAAATAAATTGTGCCATGCATATTCATTAATAACTTGAATTGGTAGGCGGTAATTGCGGTCAGCGCCTGCAAATCCTTTGAAGACGAATAACTCTTCTTTTTCTTTTAAGTATTCTAAAACTTTAGTATATAATTTATTAAAATGTTCTTCAGAAATCGGTTGGTTTACAGCTCCCCAAGCAATTTTGTCAGCAACCGATGCTTCTTTCACAATAAATTTATCTTTAGGAGAACGTCCTGTATATTTTCCTGTTGAAGCAGAAACGGCACCAGTAGAAGTTAATTTCCCTTCATTTCGCATTAATACTTTTTCCACTAATTGCGGAACACTTAGTTGAATCTGTGCATTGCTTCCGTTCAATAATTCGTGTAAACCAATTTGGACATTCACAGTACTCATATTTATATACCATCCTTTTCATTTAATGAAATATTTCTCGTAATCCCCAACAAGAGTATAACACAATTATATAAATAATGTATACTATTTATTTCTTTTTTGTTTGTGTGAATGCATTATTTCCCTATTAATATTTCATTTCAGGCGTATTGAGAAAAACTTTCAGGAAAATGTGAATATTAATTGACAAATGAATATCATTTCTTTAGTATAGGTTGGGACGGATACTCTCTTATCCCGAGCTGGCGGAGGGACAGGCCCGATGAAGCCCAGCAACCTCACTTGTATTGATAAATGCAGGTGAATAGGTGCTAAAACCTGTGCGAGGCTACAGGTCTCGAACGATAAGAGCGAAGGGCAAAAAGCAGTATGCAAGTAGCAAATTAAACCTTTCCTCTATGTAAAGTAGGAAAGGTTTTTCTGTATGCTTGTGTGGGAGAATAAATGTATGTCGCAGTTTGTGGCAAATTAAGGATGAGTTCCGTACAATATATACAATTACTGTAGGGAGGTTTACCACATGACAAAAAAACGTCATCTGTTCACATCTGAGTCTGTAACTGAAGGACATCCAGATAAAATTTGTGACCAAATTTCTGATTCAATTTTAGATGCGATCTTATCAAAAGACGCAAATGCACGTGTAGCTTGTGAAACAACTGTAACAACTGGTTTAGTATTGGTAGCGGGGGAAATTACGACTTCTACTTACGTAGATATTCCAAAAATCGTTCGTGAAACAATTCAAGGCATTGGTTACACACGCGCAAAATACGGATTCGATGCAGAAACTTGTGCAGTTTTAACATCTATCGATGAGCAATCTGCTGACATCGCTATGGGTGTTGACCAAGCGCTAGAAGCACGCGAAGGTCAAATGACTGACGCTGAGATTGAGGCAATTGGTGCAGGAGACCAAGGTTTAATGTTTGGTTTCGCATGTAATGAAACACAAGAGTTAATGCCACTTCCAATCTCGCTTGCTCACAAATTAGCTCGCCGTTTAACTGAAGTACGTAAAGATGATACATTATCATACCTACGTCCGGATGGAAAAACGCAAGTTACAGTTGAGTATGATGAAAATGGTAAACCAGTACGTGTTGATACTATCGTAATTTCTACACAACATCACCCAGATGTTACATGGGAAGAAATCGATCGCGACTTAAAAGAGCACGTAATTAAAGCTGTAGTACCAGCAGAATTAATGGATGGAGAAACGAAATTCTTCATTAACCCAACTGGCCGCTTCGTAATTGGTGGACCACAAGGTGATGCTGGTTTAACAGGACGTAAAATCATCGTTGATACTTACGGTGGATACGCTCGCCACGGTGGCGGTGCATTCTCTGGTAAAGATGCAACGAAAGTTGACCGTTCTGCAGCATATGCAGCTCGTTATGTTGCGAAAAACATCGTAGCAGCTGGTCTTGCTGAAAAAGCAGAAGTACAACTTGCATACGCAATCGGTGTAGCACAACCAGTATCAATTTCAGTTGATACATTCGGCACTGGTAAAGTATCTGAAGACGTATTAGTAGAACTAGTTCGTAACAACTTCGATCTTCGCCCAGCTGGTATTATTAAAATGCTAGATTTACGTCGCCCAATTTACAAACAAACAGCAGCTTACGGCCACTTCGGACGTACTGATGTAGATCTATCATGGGAACGTACAGACAAAGCAGCAGCTTTAAAAGAGCAAGCTGGTCTATAATATATGAAAAAAAGCTTTGCGCGGTGAGCGCAAAGCTTTTTTTATTTATAATTACGTTGGAATAAAGCGAAGAGTTCAATGTCATGCCAATTGCCATTGCGGAATATAGCTTCTTTACAAGTTCCTTCATGTTGAAAACCGAGTGATTTATATAATTTAATTGCTCTATCGTTAAAAGAAAATACTCGTAAAGAAAGGCGATGTAAATTTAATTCTAAAAATGCATAATCCAATAATAAGGTGAAAGCTTCCTTCCCATAACCTTGCCCCCAGTAATCCTTGTTACCAATATCAATAATACATTCAGCGTTTCGGTTATACGAATCAATATAAATTAAAGAAGTAATACCAATTGAAAGATGCGTAGATTTTTCTTCAATGATATAGCTCTTAGAGTCCGCAGAATGAATAAATTGCTGGCAAAGTTTTTCTGTGTCTTGAAGGGAATATTTATCAAGAGTGAGAGTAGTTGAACTCATAACGTCTATATCATTATGCCATTTATAATATGTTAGAATATCATCTTCGGAAAACTTTCGTAACTGGATACGGTTTGATTTAAACAATGTAAGTCCTCCTTTTGTATTTCCTTTTCACATGATTTACAAAGGATTGGTTTCTTCTGGAACATATGTAATCAACCTTTCATTTGACGTGCTTTACCTGCGCAAAATGCACTGCTTAGTAAAAATAGTGTCGCGAATATAATGCTTACTAATGTAGCGTATGGAATTGCGCCTTTTAAGGAAAAGCCGACAGTGATTGAAGCGATGAATAAGAGGATAAATGTTGTTGTTAATTTTTTATAAAGTTCCATACTATGTAGACCTCCAATTTATTTTTTAGTACAAGTTTTAAAATTGAATTCTATTATGTAGAAAATATAAAGAGTAGCTAAAGATGTGTAGTCTAGGAGTATAAGAAAGTGCACTTTCCTTTTTGTGGGTTAGTATACTTATATTGTATCATGGCGCATGATTGGCTTCATACATAATTGTGTAAAGGTATGTATGATAAAATGAAGAAAAGTCTTTAAGAAAGGAAAGATAAAAAATGAGTGTAACTGAACATAAAAAACAAGCTCCAAAAGAAGTGCGTTGCAAGATCGTGACGATTTCCGATACACGTACGGAAGAAACAGATAAGAGCGGCCAACTATTACATGAATTGTTAAAAGAAGCGGGACATAAAGTAACTTCTTATGAAATTGTAAAAGATGATAAAGAAAGTATCCAGCAAGCAGTGTTAGCTGGTTATCATAAGGAAGATGTAGATGTTATATTAACAAATGGCGGTACTGGTATTACGAAACGCGATGTCACAATTGAAGCAGTATCAGCGTTATTAGATAAAGAAATTGTTGGATTTGGTGAGCTGTTCCGTATGATTAGTTATTTAGAAGATATCGGAAGCAGCGCAATGTTAAGTAGAGCGATTGGTGGTACAATTGGGCGCAAAGTAGTCTTCTCGATGCCAGGG
Source organism: Bacillus cereus group sp. BfR-BA-01356 (assembly GCF_022663635.1). Classification (NCBI taxonomy): domain Bacteria; kingdom Bacillati; phylum Bacillota; class Bacilli; order Caryophanales; family Bacillaceae; genus Bacillus; species Bacillus cereus group sp. BfR-BA-01356. The sequence goes on from NZ_JAKUFX010000015.1 coordinate 51,689, forward strand.
TCTAGCGGAGCGGTTCGCCTTGCGATGAATAAATTAATTTTACCGGAATTAGGTCATATTACATTTGAGCTGCATCGCCAATGAGTAAGTATGCTGGAATTGTATTAGCAGGTGGTATGTCGAGTAGATTCGGTGAGCCGAAAGCGTTAGCAATTTGGAAGGGAACTACTTTTGTTGAGCATATTGTGAAAGTGATGGGAAATACTTTGCAAGACATTGTAGTAATTAGCCATACTGATATAAAAGAGCGAGTAGAGCAATTCGTACAAGTACCTGTTATAGAAGACATTCCGCACTATAAAGGAAATGGACCGCTTGCCGGCATTGTATCAGGTATGGAATACATAGAAGCAGATTGGTATGCTATTATGCCTTGCGATGCGCCAAATGTTTCGCATGAATGGTTTACCATTTTACTGGAGCAAACGAACAATGAATATGATGCGGTTGTACCTATTATTAATGGAAGAAAACAACCGCTACTTGCGGCGTATCATAACCGCGTGAAAGAAAAGATTTATGCTTTACTTCAGGAAGAAAAAAGAAGTATGGGGCAGCTTTTATCACAATGTAATGTGAAGTATGTTTCTGGAGAAGATGTACAAGCGAATGCGGATTGGTTTATAAATGTAAATACGAAAGAAGAATATGGGCAGGCTCAAAAAGACCTTTCAAATGAATGAAAGGTTTTTTTGATATACAGAATTGGGGAACAATTGCTGTATAAAGGTATGTGAGTAAGTTGATTTTAAGGGGAATTCTTAAAATCATTATACAGTTAAAATACTGTATAACCATATATTAATTTTTATGGGTTTTTATTACAAGTCTGTTTAGTTATGTTTATTTTTGATATAATTAATATAGAAATAAAACAATGCTTAACCTTATGTATCATTTATTAAACTAAAATTTATGACCATGTAATAAACTCCCTTCGTTTTTTTGAAGGGAGTTTTTCTATTTAAGCAAGCAACTCTGATGCGTTATGCTGAAGGACTTCTTCATATTGGTTAAGCAAGCCACGAAAGATCTCATCCCAGCTCTTTGATTTCGCAAAAGATGAAGCTGCTATTCCTATCTGCTCAAGTTTTTCTTCATTTTGTAATAAAAAATAAATGGATGATAGAAATGCATCTTCATTTTTAGGCGGACAAAGAACTCCCGTTTTTCCATCTGTAATAATATTTTTAACCCCGCCACTATTTGCACCAATAACAGGTGTACCGCATGCGAGTGATTCAAGTACGACATTTCCGAATGTTTCAGTAGCTGATGGAAATACCATTATGTTAGAACAAGCATATGCTTCAGCTAAATCTGCACTTTGTAAATAGCCAGTAAAAGTGATATTTGTTTTCGGAACAGCTTCACGTAAACTTGTTGCTAGAGGACCGTCTCCTGCTATAAGCCAATGAATGTCGCTTCGAGTATGTGCTGATTTAACGATAAGATTTTGCAACGTATCAATATCTTTCTCAGGAGCAATCCGTCCAACATAGGAAAGGACGTACTTCGCTGTAATATTATATTTTTTTCGGAATAGGTCTGTATTGTAAGATGGATGAAAGAGATTGCAATCTACACCACGTCCCCAAATAGAGAGGGCCTGAAAGCCTTTATGTTTTAATTGATGTAATGTTTCAGGAGAGGGTACAAAATTTTTTTGCATATGACTATGAAACCATTTTAAATAGTTCCACAGCATATTGGAGAGGAATTCGATTTTGTAATAACGTAAATAGGCATCGAAATCAGTATGATAAGAACCGACAACTGGGATGTTTAACTTTTTTGCATAATACAATCCACAAAGTCCCATGTTGAAAGGTGTGGCAATGTGAATAATGTCAGGTTTAAAGGAAAGTAGTTCCCGTTTAATGCGCGGAGTAGGAAAAGAAAAACGACATTCTGGATATAATATTGTTAACGGGATACTTCTCATCTTATTCACATTCGCTACAAAATTATCTTCAGCTGTATGCTGAGGGGCGAAAACAGAATAGGCGATCTGTTCTTTCTGAAAATATCGTGTTAATCGCTCTAACGTTTTCGCAACCCCGTTAACTTGTGGCGTAAAAGTATCGGTAAAAATGGCGACTCTCATCATATCACTCCTTTATGTGAAAAGTGGGATGAATTGATAAAAAGAGATGATGCCAGAGCAAGTGCCAAGGCACATACCGACGAATACATCTGACGGATAGTGAAGTCCTAAATAAATACGTGAAATACCGACGCATAATGCTAACGGTAATAGGAAAGCAAGTAAGCTTGGATTATAGCAAATAAATGGAATGAAGACAGAGAAAACGGCTGTTGTATGACCAGACGGGAAAGAGTGGTCTTTTAATGGATGGACTGGATATTTTGCATCCTGAATTGTTAAATAAGGACGTTTTCGTGGATACCATCTTTTTAATATTTGTACAGGAATATGGCTAATTGCTAAAGAAATAGCAGTTGCAATTGCAGCTTGATGCAAAGTTCCCTTTGCGAAAATCAAAAAGAAAAGTGTGAGTGCGATGGAGAAAGTCGCGCCACCGATATGAGTAATATTGCTGAAAAAGATATTTAATGTTTTTTGATCAAAGTAGCGATTAATTCCTTTGAAAATGTAACATTCTATTTTATATAATCCACTGACCTTCATGAAAATTCTCCTCCCTCGTTTACATATATATGGAGATATTAGCTTTTATTTTAATAAGATTTTGTTGAGGGAGTAATAATGTTTTGTAAAGAAAAAGTTAGATTTTATATAAAAAAAGCTGCCAATCGTATGGCAGCGGAAATTTATTTCTGTAATGATTTATAATATTGACCTTTTTCAACGTATTGCGTGCGAATACGCTCCATATCTTTACGGTCTTCTGCTGTTAATTCACGAATGACTTTCGCGGGACGACCGAAAGCTAACGTGTTTGGTGGAATTTTCTTTCCTTGTGAAACGAGGCTTCCAGCGCCGATAAAAGCTCCTTCGCCAATTTCAGCACCATCTAATATAATGGATCCCATTCCAATTAAAGCATCTTTTTTAATATGACAACTATGTAAAATAACTTGATGCCCAACTGTAACATCATCTTCTAAGATAAGAGGATACTGAGGGCTTTGGTGGAGTGTACATTGGTCTTGTACATTTACTCGGTCTCCAATGATCGTTGGTGACACATCACCACGGATGACCGTATTAAACCAAATACTTGATTCCTCGCCAACGTAAACATCGCCTGTAATCGTAACATAGTCAGCGATAAAAGCACTACTCGCAATTTTCGGTTTTTTTTCTTTGTAAGGATATATCATGTAAAGTCTTCCTTTCCTAGAGACTAGTTTTAGTGTATCAAATTATGAGAAAGAGTGAAATGGAGGAGAGCCGTATGTGGAATTATGAAGCGGAGGAAGCAAAGGCTGTCATTGTTATTGTGCACGGCGCAATGGAATATCACGGACGTTACGAAGCCGTTGCGGAAATGTGGAATCATATCGGCTACCACGTCGTGATGGGGGATCTTCCGTCACATGGAACGACTTCAAGAAATAGAGGACATATTGATTCATTTGATGAATACATAGAGGAAGTTAAACTATGGGTGAAAGAAGCAAGAAAGTATAGGTTACCTATTTTTCTATTCGGTCATAGTATGGGTGGTCTTATTGTCATTCGTATGATGCAAGAAACGAAGAGAGAAGATGTAGAGGGTATTATTTTGAGTTCGCCTTGTTTAGGGGTAGTGACTGGACCCTCTGCTCCGCTTCAACTTGCTTCAAAAATATTAAATGTTGTGGCTCCAAAATTGCAATTTGCAACGAATCTTACGGTGGAAATGTCAACACGTAACCACGAAGTGAGAGATGCAATGGAGAATGATTCTTTGTTCTTGCGCAAAGTATCAGTACGTTGGTATAGTGAATTGATTAAGTCTATCGAAATTGCTCATAAAAAAATAGATGATTTTCCAGATGTTCCGCTCTTGCTAATGCAAGCTTGTGAGGATAAACTTGTAGATAAAACACGTGTCCGCACTTGGTTTGATAATGTTAAAATAAGTGATAAGGCTTTTAAAGAATGGCCGAATTGTTATCACGAGTTATTAAATGAGTATGAGCGAGATGAAATTTTGAGTTATATTCAGTCATTTACTGAAATGCATGTCAATAATATAGTAAAAACAAACAAATAAATCATTATTTGTACATTTAATAGAGGAGATGAAGGAAGAAGTGAACGTACCGAGTAATCCCATAACGCTCATGGCGAAAGTATACCGTGATGTGTTTCCGGTTGTACACCATGAGCTAGCGATGTGGAAAGAGCGTGCCTACCATATTCCGAATGATGAGCTTCATAGTCAGGCAATCGCAAGTATTGAGCATAAAACGTTTCATTGTGAGGGCGGTGGCATTTTAGCTCTGCTAGCAAATGAGCACCGAGAAGAATGTATTCGTTTTATCGTAGCGTATCAAACGATCAGCGACTATTTAGATAATTTATGTGATCGCAGTACATCACTTGATCCAAATGATTTTGCCGCACTGCATGAATCGATGTTAATGGCATTATCACCTGAAGTAGAAGGTGGCGGTAATTATTATCGTTATCGTGATGATCAAGATGATGGTGGTTATTTAGATGAACTTGTTGAAACATGCCAAGATGTTTTAAAGAAAACGAAGCACTATGACAAAATTGCTCCTGTTCTTCATGAACTTGCTTGTTATTATTGTGATTTGCAAATTCATAAACACGTGAAATTAGAAGAAAGAGAGCCGCGCCTGAAAAATTGGTTTGAAGCACATAAAGAAAACTTACCTGAGATGAGTTGGTTTGAATTTTCAGCATGTGCCGGTTCTACACTTGGAATTTTCTGTCTTGTCGCATATGCATTTCATGATGAGTTACATGATGAAGATATTGCGAAAATTAGACAAGGGTACTTCCCTTACGTACAAGGACTTCATATCTTACTTGATTATTTCATTGATCAAGAAGAAGACCGTATAGGCGGAGATTTGAATTTCTGTAGTTATTACGAAAACGAGCAAGCGATATTAGATCGGATGAAACACTTTGTAGAAGAAGCGGAGAAGAGCATTGGTGATTTGCCTCATGCGAAGTTTCATCGTCTCATAAGCCGAGGGTTACTTGGTATTTATTTATCAGATCAAAAAGTATCAGCACAAAAGAATATGCACAAAATGGCACGGCGCATTGTAAAGTACGGAGGCCTCACTTCACGCTTCTTCTATTGGAACGGGAAGATGTACCGAAAAAAAACAGCGCAGTGATGAAGAAAACCACTCATGTAGAGTGGTTTTCTTTTCATTATGATCGTATTTTTGAAAATACATATATAAGAAGTTCAATCGCAAAAATCACTAAAACAGATAGCCCGAATAAAGGCATGACAGCGCCTAGTATAACCATCATGATAAAGAAAACGATTATGCTTTTCTTATCTCTTTGCTTTGGTGGTGCTGCTAATTTTCCTTTCGGCTTCCTTGCTAACCACATTTTTATTCCGTAATAAATGAGAAGTAGTAGAGATAATGTCGTTAGTAAGCATAATATTTTATTTGGCCATCCGAATAAATGTCCTTCATGAAGTGGGATACCGTAAGTGAACCATTGTGCAAGTAATCCATAATCACGATAGTCCGTTTTGGAAATGAGTTCCCCGCTATATTGGTCAAAGTAAGCTGTTATCTCTTCATTTGGTGCAACATGCATACCTGTAATACCAGAACCGCTCGATTTCGAAACAGTGAATACACCTTTTGGATCAGCTGGTAGTGAAATAACATATGGCTTCTTTATTTCAATTCCTTTTTGTAATTCATGGACAGAAATTGCTTTCGGTTCATTTGAATTCGATTCAGGAGGAGCTTCTTTTCTTGTTGCCCACGGCAATTCTTTTACCTTTGATTCAGGCGGTGCCATGTACAATTTTGGATATCCGAGTGATTCATTTGACGATGCAATTTTATAAATTTGGTTCCCCATAAATCCTGACCATGGCAATCCAGATGCGACTAGCAGAAAGAGAGGAATTGTAAATATAATACCGATAATAGAATGACGTCTTTTTGCTTTTTCTCGCTTATTGGATGATGGTGTGTTTTTGAATTGGCGTATACTCATGTACAATCCGGTTATGATTAAAAAGATTGTCCAGCATGCCGCAAGCTCCACAGTATAGTTTACGATAGTGCCGCCAACTAAAAGAGAACTATGTAATTCCCTCATTATATTGGCAAACGTTTCACTTGCATTTTGATCCCCAACAATTTGATTATTGCTGTCTAAATACACATATTTTTGTTGCCCAGTATACTCATTTGCAATGGTAAGTCTCGTATTATAATCCCCATTAAACTCACTAATTTTCGCCACGCTATAATGTGGATATTTTTTCTCTGTTAAGGAAATAGAATCAGACATCGAAATAGATTCTGTTTGAGCACTCTTCCCAAAATATAAATCTTTATAGATGAAATCTTCAACTTCCTCCCGAAATAAATACCCAATTCCGCTCAGTGACAACGTAATAAGAAGTGGCGTAATAAAAAGCCCAGCATAAAAATGCCAACGCCAAAAAATGTAATGAAGCGAACGATTTACTTTCATACTTTCAGTTCCCCTAACCTTCCCTATATGAATAACTACTTATTTAATATAGCGAGATTAAGTGTGATTACTTTGAAAGAATTGTGAAGAAAGTTAAAAGTTTGTGGGATTTTTATTAAACATAAAACACATTTTAGAAGGAGTGTTTTCTATGTTTATGAAGATCTCTTTATATTTGATAAGTACATCCTAACAACCGCTTTCGCAAGACATTGAGAAGAATCAACAAAATTCTCACTAGCCACAACATTCAAATCAGTACATGCGATAATTGCGGTATCTACTTCATCCTTCAACTGCACAACGAGCGCGCTCCATAATTTGCGAGCTTTTTCAACTTCTCCGCTTTTAATATACGTAATAATTTGATTAATCATCGTTTGCCATTTTTCATAATGAATGTATTCTATATTCCGTTTTGCAATCCCGTCTTGATAAATACCAGCTTGAACTGTCGCTTCTGTTGCGAGAAGAGCGACTCTTTTTGTATTTTTAGGAATTGCTTGTAACGTCTCATTGACTATATTTAAAATCGGAATGGACAGAGAATGCTGTAATTCCTCGAAATAAAGATGCGCCGTATTGCACGGCATAGCGATAAAGCTTACGCCAGTACTTTCAAGTTTTTGTGCTCCTTCAATAATCGCTTTTTTCATCGCTTCGTGATCAATAGGCCGATCCATGTAAAACGGTGTTGGGCACGAATAAATCATCATATGAGGAAAGTCCATATCATGCTTTGCTCCGTATATTGTTTGGCACATTGCTACAACTGTATCGACAAATGGTCCAGTTGATTTTGGTCCCATTCCTGCTAGTATTCCAATCATTGTTTCGTCTCCTTTAAGAATGTTTACATCCATTATATAGGAGAATAACAAAAAGACGTGCAATGAGTGCACGTCTTTTTTGTTATGTTTTGTCGAACAATCGATATATCCGAGAAATCGTTGATATATTGTAAGTTATGATAGATATATCGAAAAAATCGTTGATATATCCCGAGTTACGATAGATATAATTGAAAAATCGTTGATATATTATCGTTTCTCAATCGCCACAATAAATGGCGGATTATTTTGCTGGTTAATGAAGCCGTATCGCAGTACGTGTGCTTGTTTTTGGTCTAGTTCTTCGGCAAATTTAAGTACAGCGTCGCGTTCTACTCGTCCTTCTGGATGTCCGTGGTAAATGACAAGGACGATGATACCTTCAGGCGCCATTACTTCTAATAATTGCTCGATCGCCGAGATTGTTGAGTTCGGTTTTGTGACGATATGTTTGTCTCCGCCAGGAAGGTAACCTAAGTTAAAAATTGCACCTGTTACTTTTCCTTTTGCATCTTCTGGTAATATGGATAGAAGTGTATCGTGACTATCGTGAACTAAAACAGTACGTTCGAAAAGTTTTTTTTCTTTTAGACGAGTTGTTGAGCTTTCAATCGCCTCTTTTTGAATATCAAATCCAAATACTTTTCCGTTATTTCCAACGATTTCAGCTAGGAAGCAAGTGTCATGCCCGTTTCCTAAAGTTGCATCTACAGCGTAATCGCCTTCTTTTACTGCCGTTTGCAGCAGCGTGCGAGCAAACGGTAATACCCGTTCTAATTTCATTTTTGTTTCTCCTCATTTGCATATTTTCCTTGCCAGCTTCCGCGGCGTACAAATTCTGCATCGATGGAATTTAAAACTTCCCATTTATTTAAGCTCCACATTGGGCCAATCATTAAATCAGGCGGACCGTCACCTGTGATGCGGTGCACAATTACGTCTTCTGGAATAATTTCAAGTTGGTCAACAACGAGGCTTACGTAATCCTCAAGAGAAAGGAATTCGAGTTGTCCTTTTTCATATTGCTTCACCATTGGCGTTCCTTTTAATAAATGAAGTAAGTGGATTTTAAGTCCTTGTACGTCAAGTTTCGCTACTTCACGAGCTGTTTCCATCATCATGTCGTAATCTTCAAGAGGAAGACCGTTAATAATATGAGAGCAAACTCGAATGCCATGCTTACGTAATTTATTTACACCTTCAACGTAAGAAGGATAATCATGAGCGCGATTAATAAGGTTTGCAGTACGTTCATGAACGGTCTGTAGTCCGAGTTCAACCCAAAGGTACGTGCGTTTATTTAAGTCCGCTAAATATTCAACAACATCGTCCGGTAAACAATCTGGACGAGTTGCGATAGAAAGACCGACAACGTCTTTTTCTGCTAGAAGCGGTTCGAATTTTTCTTTTAACACTTCAAGTGGTGCATGTGTATTTGTGTACGCTTGGAAATAAGCGATACATTTTCCGTCTTTCCACTTTGAGCGCATTTTTTCTTTCATTTCATGATATTGCGTTATAACATCATCGCGGCGATCGCCAGCGAAGTCACCAGATCCAGCAGCACTGCAAAATGTACAACCGCCATAAGCAACTGTACCGTCACGGTTCGGACAATCGAAGCCAGCATCTAATGAAACTTTAAAGATTTTTTCACCAAATTCATTTCGTAAATGGTAATTCCATGTATGATAACGTTTATTGTCGTTTGTATATGGAAAAGGGTTTTGAACCTTCATTACTTTCCCTCCTAAGCCGAGTCAAAATAACACAAAATCCATTATAACATACTCATAAGGTTCATAAGGAAGGGACAAACTAAAGGGGAATTGAAGCAAGGAGGGACAATTATGGCAGAGCGTCAATCACTTGAATCGTATATTACACAAGCGGAACAAGCGGTGGAATATGCGAAAGAACAATTAGAACAAGGCATGAGACAAGAGCATTATAATACGATGGAGTATTCGGATGCGCAGTTGCAATTAGAACAAGCATATAACGATTTACAAACGATGCAACAACATGCGAATGATGAGCAACGTGAGCAGTTAAATAGAGCGCGTATGGCAATTCGCCAATTGCAACATCAAATGATTATTACACCGCACTAATAAGGAGTGAATGTAATGGCGAAACGTTCAGATCAAAATAACCCAGAACAAAAAACACAAAATGGACATAACGCTGAATTTTCGAATGAACTTGATCCGATTGTTCAAGTGAAACAGCGTAACAGTAAAAAAGGACAACCTCAAAGATCAAAGCAATCAGAGTAAACCAGGTCGCAATATGACCTGGTTTTGTTTTGTTATATGACAATAATGTAAGATTGCTGTAAGGTTTGCCGATAGTTGTAAGCTTACTTTTCCAGTAGAGTAAGGGAGGATTAAATTTTGGACAAGGAGCTGCTTTATGGGGAACAATATTACAAACAAACGAATTGATGAGTTAGATTACATTCGTGGCTTCGCATTACTGGGGATTATTTTAGTAAATATTTTAGCACTACTTCATATTAAAACTCCAGATCCTAATACAGTAGATGCTAGCTATCAAAGGTTTCTATATTTATTTGTAGAAGGTCGTTTCTTCGCGATTTTCTCATTCTTATTTGGAGTGGGATTCTATATCTTCATTACAAGAGCGATTGCGAAAGGGAAAAATGGATATGTTCTATTTTTCCGCCGCGTAGTTGCATTATTTATTTTTGGTTTGATTCATTACATGTTTCAGCCTGGAGAAGCGTTAACGTTATATGCAATTTGCGGATTAATCGTTTTACCGTTTTATAAAGCGAAAAAACAAGTGAACTTAGTAATTGGTCTTATTTTGACAATAGCCTTTAGTGTAATGGGTGTTAAAGAACTATTACCACTTGGTTTAATTTTATTAGGTCTTGCTGCAGGACAATATCGTGTATTTGAAAATCTTTCAAAAAACATAAAGCAAGTCGCTATTTTTACAGGCATTATGTTTGTTTTAAGTGTGGCAGCTGTATGGTATCAATATGGACACGTGCCTGCTGACCCATTTGTAAATATGATATTGATGAATGAAGACGGAACAATGGATGCTGCAAGCCAGTTTCTAAAAATTGGTATTACTGTTGGACCAATTATTTCAGCTTTCTATGTAGGAGCATTAATTTTATTACTTCAGTTAAAACCAGTTCAAACATTATTAGCACCATTGAAATACTACGGTCGTATGGCTTTAACAAATTATATCGGACAAACGGCAATGATTTTAATTGCCGGTAGTGTATTTAACTTTGCAGGTAACTTAACATACATGCAGACGCTATATGTATGTATCGCAATTTATGCAATTCAAATTGTGTTTAGTGTAATTTGGATGAAAATCTTTAAAATGGGTCCATTAGAATGGATTTGGCGTGTTATTACGTACTGGACGGTAACACCTTTAAAGAAATAAAGAGAGAAGTGGGCTGTTCTTTTTTTGTGGAACAGCCTATTTTTATTGGCGTTTTTTGTCAATAAGTCGATATATTTTGAAAATCGCCGATATAATTTCATTTACCGATTTACTATGCCGAAATGTGAACTAGTATTAACAGCCAAGCTTACAAGTACACCTTTTTTATATTACAAAAGTGTAAGGTAAATGTAATGTTAACAAATAGCAGTTCACTTCCAAAAGGCGCAAAATAGGTAATGGAAAAACAAGCGTAGGAGGATATATATGACGAAACCAGTTGTAGACGTGAAAAACGTTCAAAAAGTGTACGGTAAAAAAGGTGAGAACCAATCACACGCGTTAAAAGGTGTGTCATTCTCAATTCAAGAGGGTGAGTTTGTTGGAATTATGGGACCATCTGGTTCTGGTAAAACGACATTATTAAATGTAATTTCAACGTTAGATAAAGCAACGGGCGGCGTTGTTGAAATTGCAGGAACGGATATTACAAAAATGAAACAAGGTGAGCTTTCTGATTTCCGTTCACAAAAGTTAGGATTCATCTTCCAAGACTTTAACTTATTAGAGAACTTATCTATTTATGAAAACATTGCACTTCCACTCTCTCTTCAAGGTGTTCCATCACGTAACATTGGACCAAAAGTCGAGAAAGTAGCGGATATGTTAGGAATTACAGAAATACTTCAAAAGTACCCATCTGAAGTATCTGGTGGGCAAAAGCAACGTTCGGCAGCAGCGCGTGCTTTAGTGCATGAGCCGGCAATTATTTTAGGGGACGAGCCAACAGGAGCGCTTGATTCTAAAAATGCAACGAGTTTACTTGATGCGATGACAAACTTAAATAAAGATCAAGGCGTATCTATTATGATGGTTACACATGATCCATACAGTGCAAGTTACTGTCAGCGTATTTTATTCATTCAAGATGGTGAGCTATATAAAGAAATTCACCGCGGCGGTACACGTGAAGAGTTTTATAAAGAAATTTTAGATGTGCTTGCGGACTTAGGCACACAAAAAGCGTAAGAAAGGAGGTTCTAGAGCATGTTATTCAAACTTTCCATGTCAGGACTAAAGAGTAAGCTAAAAGATTACATCGTCTTACTTGTTGGTCTTGTCATGTCGATTTCAATTTTTTATATGTTTCAAACGTTAGCACTAAATGAATCATTTCTTGAATCTAATTCAGTGATTAAATCAATCGGGTTTGTATTCCAAGCAGGTTCATTTTTACTAGCAATCATAACGTTCTTCTATATTTTGTATGCGAACTCTTTCTTACTATCTCTTCGTCAAAAAGAGTTTGGTATGTATATGATGTTAGGAGCAAAAAAGCATAAAGTTACATTACTTATGTTTATTGAGACAATTGTATTAGGCGCCGCGTCTCTTGCAATCGGTATTACAGTTGGTGTAGGACTTGCAGAAGGTATCGGTCAATTATTAATGAAACAATTAGAATTTGCTGGTGAAGGCTATAAAGCATTTTATCTGCCATCTATGACTGTTACTTGTATCTTCTTCTTTGCATTATTTGTACTATCAGCAATTATGAACAGTATTAAGTTATCACGTATTTCTGTATTGCAACTTGTACATGCAGATGCACAAACAGAACGTGTTGCGGTAAAAGGAAAAATGACAGGCTTAGTTGCATTCCTTGCGGTTATTTTATTAGGCATTGGCTATGCATCAATGATTTACATGGAAAAACTAAGAGAAATGGGAATCCTTATTGCATTAATTACAACGACAGCTGGTACTTACATGCTATTTGGCTCACTTCTCCCAGTCATTATTAAAAAGTTAAAAAGTAATAAAAAGCGTAGTGAAAAAGGACTTAACGCTTTTACATTTGCACAATTAAATTTCCGTATTAATAGCTTAACGAAAGTACTTGCGACAGTAGCGATGTTAGTTGCTCTTGGAGCTGGTGCAATTTCAGGTGGTATGGCATTTAAAAATAACGTTATAAAAATGGTAGATGGTTTAGTAATCTATGATTCAGTAGTTCATAATCCAACAGCTGAAGAAAAGAAAATTTTAGACGGTATTACATTTAAAGAGAAAAGCGAATATCGTTACAAAGTAGATGATAAATACGTTTACTATGTAAAAGAAGATTTAGAGAAAAATCGTCCTTTCGTAAAAGATATGACAAATATGAAGTCGATGAAGGATTTAGTAAATACGAAGAAGGCTTCACAGGAATTACCAGTAGGCGCAGTTTCTAGAGAAATGAATGAAAAAGATGCGAACGCTAAAGAACTTCCAGAAGAATGGGTCGATGCTTTTAGCACAATTCATCCATATTATATATACGAAGATCATGCAATTAAAATTGTAGATCAAAAAATGTATGATGGGATAAATGGTAAAGAAAGTATAGCATTTATCGGAAAAGCAGATGATTTCTTAGCATATACAAAAGAATGGAAAAAACTTGACGAGTTGCAGCTAGATAAATATAAAAATGTAAAAGCTGAAAGATTAAATAGTAAATATCAAACTTACGACATGTTATACGGCGTTGCGAGTGGAACAGTGTTTATGGGATTCTTCCTTGGAATTGCGTTCTTAGCAATGATGGCAAGCTGTCTTATGTTTAAAATTCTTTCTGGTGCATCAAAAGATATTACGCGTTATCAAATGCTCCGTAAAATTGGTGTGCGCCGTGAGTTATTAACAAAATCAATTTATAAAGAGTTATTCTTAGTATTCTTATTCCCAGCAATTGTGGGTATCGCTCACGTATTAGTTGGTATGAATATTTTCGGATTTATTTTAATCGATCCGTACTTCCGTATTTGGGTACCAATCGTAATTTTCGTAGTTATTTATGCGATTTATTACTTCATTACAGTTCAATTGTATAAAGGAATTGTTCTTCCGAAAGAAGATTAATAATAAAAACCGAGCAAAAACGCTCGGTTTTTATTATTTTCAGAAAAAACACTTTAATGTTACTGAAATATATAATATAATGCAAGTAAGTAACGTAATATAAAAGTAGAAGTAGCTGTATAAGGAAAGGAGGAATCCAATCTGTAGAAAGAAGCTGAACTTTTATCCCCACATTTTTTACCGCAACGTATTTATACAATCGTAAGTTTCCACATTGAAAGTTTTCAGAACCACCTGAGTATATTGTGAAAATAATGGATAACACATGGAAATCTCATAGCATGATAAGGTAAAATGGACAACATAATGAGAAAATTACCGTTCATAAGATGAGGAGAATACATGTATGGAAGTTGTAGAGGCATTAAAAGATATAAGCCAAATTGAGGCTATGAAAAAATATTTAAAAGAGCACTCCCAGCGAGATTATCTTTTATTTGTTATTGGAATTAACACAGGATTAAAAATTACAGAACTACTTAGCATGAAATTTGAAGATGTATTACATGAAGATGGGACTGTTAAAGAGTTTTATACTCTTCCTGTGAAAGATGAAAAATTTAAACAAGATATTTATTTAAATACAAAAGTAAAAGAAGCGCTTTTAGATTACGTACAATCTATTGGCGTTAAAAGAGAAAATTACGTATTTCAATCTAATAAAACGCCAAATTCAATTACGCGCCAACAAGCGTATCGTGTAATTCATAATGCTGCAGAAGCAGTTGGAGTTGTTGGTAAGATCGGAACGAATTCAATGCGGAAAACGTTTGGATTTCATGCGTACAAAAGAGGGATAGCGATTGCGTTATTGCAAAAACATTTCCATCACGCGACTCCATCAGAGACGCTAAAGTATTTAGGCATCTCAAAGGATGAGACCTTTAAAACGGAGATTGATGTCGATTTATAAAAGCCGTAACTAAAAAATTAGGAGGCGGAAAATATGAATATTAGAGAGAGCGAACTGCCGGGTATTGGATGTAAGTTTGAAGTGATTACAAAAGGTAATGAAAAGATGGTTATCGTTATTCATGATGATGGTCGAAGAGAAATGTACCATTTTGATGCTGATCATGAGGAGAGTATTTCAAGCGTCTCTCTTCGTGATTCCGAAGCGAGACAAATTGCAGCTATATTGGGCGGAATGGTATATAGACCACAAGCTTTAGATACGATTGAAATGGCCTTTGAAGGATTATCAATTGAGTGGTTTAAGGTGGAAAATAATGCACCAGTCGTACAAAAAACAATTGGTAGTTTACATGTCCGAAACACATATAACGTAACGATTATTGCCATTTTGAAAAAGAATATGAAGAAGTTCTTTAATCCAGGCCCAGATTCTATCATTGAAGCTGGCGATATGCTCGTACTATCAGGCGAAAGACATGAAGTAAAAAGAATTATTAATGAGTTGCTTTCAGTAGGAGGGGATTCATAATCGATGGATACTTTAATCTTTGAAGTTGGGACTGCGTTAGTATTAGTCGCTTTTGCAGCTATTCTCGCTGCAAAGTTAAAGTTCTCGATTATTCCGTTTCTTATTATACTCGGTATGCTAGTGGGGCCTCATGCCCCAGATTTAGGGCTTATCGATTTAAGATTTATTGAAAGTGGAGAAGTTATTTCCTTCCTCGGCCGTGTTGGCGTCATATTCCTCCTATTTTACTTAGGTTTAGAATTCTCAATTAAAAAATTAATTAAATCAGGAAAATCAATTGCTTTTGGGGGAACTGTTCATATATCGCTTAATTTTATATTAGGTTTACTTTACGGATATATAATGGGTTTCCCCTTATTAGAAACATTAATTATTGCTGGGATCATAACAATTTCATCGAGTGCAATTGTTGCGAAAGTAATTGTTGATTTAAGAAGATCTGGTAATAAAGAGACGGAGCTAATTTTAGGAATCATTATGTTTGATGATATTTTTTTAGCGGTATATTTATCAGTCGTTTCAGGATTAGTACTTGGAGGGGCAACATCATTTGTAGGTGCTCTTACATCTATTTTAATCGCAGTAGGTTATATGCTACTATTCTTTGTAGTTGCTAGAAAAGCTACACGGTTTTTAAATAAAATGTTAGATATTTCGTCCAATGAAATTTTTATTATTGTAATATTCGCTATTTTGTTCTTTGTAGCAGGATTTTCAGAAACGATTCATGTTGCAGAGGCAATTGGAGCATTATTACTAGGACTCGTTTTTTCTGAAACAGAGCATAGTGATCGAATTGAACAGCTTGTCGTTCCGTTTCGTGATTTCTTTGGAGCTATATTCTTTTTCAGCTTCGGTTTAAGTATAGACCCATTTTCACTTGGAGGAGCAGTGTGGTTGGCATTAGGAGCAGTTTTCATTACTCTGATCGGTAATTTTACTGCTGGAATGGTTGCGGGGCGTAAAGCTGGGTTATCGCATAAGGCTTCTACGAATATCGGTTTAACACTTGTATCACGCGGAGAATTTTCCATTATCGTCGCGAATATTGGAATCGCGGGCGGCTTAATGGCAGCGATTAAACCGTTCTCCGCTTTATATGTTTTAATATTGGCATCGTTAGGACCATTATTAACGAAAGAGTCTGGGAGAATATACTCGCTACTAGATAAGGTGTTTAAATGGAGTGCTAAAGAACGTGCGAAGCGAGAAAAGGAAGTTGGATAGTATAAAGAGGCTGCATGAAGTTCATGCAGCCTCTTTATACATTGTTACTGTTGTCATTTTTTGTCGGTAAGTCGATATATTTTAATAATCGCTGATATAATCCAAGAAGCAATCAGTATAATTTCATTTACCGTCGAACCATTATCTGAATTTCATCAACTATTAATCAGTTGCCTTCCTATTTAAAAACGACTACAATTTTACTGTTATATATATGAACGAAAAAAATAGAATAGGAGGGGAAACTATGCCAAGGAAAGTATGGCTATTAGTAGCTGGGATGATTATTAATGTCACGGGTGCTTCTTTTTTATGGCCTTTTAATACAATTTATTTGCATGATCACCTAGGAAAATCTTTATCTGTGGCCGGAATGGTATTAATGATCAATTCGCTTACTGGTGTAATCGGAAACTTGCTCGGCGGTGTTTTATTTGATAAATGGGGCGGTTATAAATCAACTTTAGTAGGGATTGTGATTACACTTGTATCGATTTTAGGTCTTGTGTTCTTCCACGGTTGGCCGTTATATGTTGTGTGGCTAGCGTTAATCGGCTTCGGTTCTGGAATGGTCTTCCCATCGATGTATGCGATGGTTGGTACGGTTTGGCCAGAAGGCGGAAGACGGGCATTTAATGCGATGTACGTTGGACAAAATGTTGGTATTGCGATCGGAACAGCATGTGGTGGATTAGTTGCATCGTATCGTTTTGATTATATTTTCTTAGCGAACTTTATTTTATACTTTGTTTTCTTCTTAATTGCTTTTATTGGATTCCGCGGTATGGAAGACAAGAAAGAGCCAGGAGTGCAAAAAGAAGTCGAAACGAAAAAAGGGTGGTCACTTACAACCTGGATTTAAAGCACTTCTTATCGTGTGTGTAGCATATGCTTTATGCTGGGTTACATACGTACAGTGGCAAGGAGCGATTGCAACACATATGCAAGAATTGAATATTAGCCTTCGTCACTATAGTTTATTATGGACGATAAACGGAGCGATGATTGTTTGTGCGCAGCCACTTGTTAGTATGCTAATTCGTTGGATGAAGCGTTCTTTAAAACAGCAAATTATGATTGGGATTTTCATTTTTGCGGCGTCATTCATTGTGTTAAGCCAAGCGCAGCAATTTACGATGTTCCTCGTTGCGATGGTAACATTAACAATAGGTGAGTTATTTGTATGGCCTGCGGTTCCAACGATTGCAAATATACTTGCACCAAAAGATAAATTAGGGTTTTATCAAGGGGTTGTAAATAGTGCGGCGACTGTAGGGAAAATGTTCGGGCCGGTCGTTGGCGGAGCAATTGTGGATTTATACAATATGGAAGTATTGTTTATAGCAATCATGGTAATGCTTGTAGTAGCGCTTATAGCAACGAGCATTTATGATAAACGAGTAAAAGTAGAAGAAACAGTTGAAGAAAAAATTGCAGTTTAGTTTGACGGAACATGTAACATGTTTTAGAATATATTTAAATAAAACAACCTTTAGAACAAGGGAGATAGCTCGGTTGTCTTAAGATGAATTCGTTAGTTATTAAGAGTAACGATTAACCGAGAAGTCCTCGCTTTAAGTAAGCTCTTAAGAGATACTAAGTGAAGGATAGTTCACTTAACTTATATGTGTAATAACAGTGAGAAGGAGTAGTAGTAATAGAAGCTGGTTTAGAGAGTTGACGGTCGGTGCAAGTCAATCCACGTTTCGTTATGAACTCGCCTTTGAGTTGCAGTTGTGAAACTAATAGTAGCAATTGCCGTTAATCCACGTTACGGATCTAAGCGAATGTATATTTGTACATTAATTTAGGGTGGTACCGCGGGAATCTATAACCTCTCGTCCCTTTCTAGGGATGAGAGGTTTTTTGTATTTTGGGCGGTGAAAATAAATAGAATTTCAAGGAGGGTATCTCATGAGCTTTAATCATCAAGAAATTGAGAAGAAGTGGCAAGGGTACTGGGAAGAGAATAAAACATTCCGTACGCCAGATGAGACAGAAAAACCAAAATTTTATGCACTAGATATGTTCCCATATCCATCAGGTGCAGGCTTACACGTAGGACATCCAGAAGGTTATACAGCGACAGATATTTTATCTCGTATGAAGCGTATGCAAGGATATAACGTTCTTCATCCAATGGGATGGGATGCATTTGGTCTTCCAGCAGAGCAATATGCACTTGATACTGGAAACAGCCCAGCTGAATTTACAGAGCATAATATTAATACGTTCCGTAACCAAATTAAATCATTAGGTTTCTCTTACGATTGGGACCGTGAAGTAAATACAACAGATCCAAACTACTATAAGTGGACGCAATGGATCTTCCTAAAACTATTTGAAAAAGGCTTAGCTTACGTTGATGAAGTACCTGTAAACTGGTGCCCAGCACTTGGTACAGTACTTGCAAACGAAGAAATCATTGACGGTAAGAGTGAGCGTGGTGGACATCCAGTTGAGCGTCGTCCGATGAGACAGTGGATGTTAAAAATTACAGCTTACGGAGATCGTCTATTAGAAGATCTAGATGAGCTTGATTGGCCTGAAAGCTTAAAAGATATGCAACGTAACTGGATCGGTCGTTCTGAAGGTGCAGAAGTACACTTCAACATCGATGGTACAGACGAGAAATTCACAGTTTTCACAACGCGCCCTGATACATTATTTGGTGCAACATACTGTGTACTAGCTCCAGAACATGCACTTGTTGCAGAAATTACAACAGCAGAACAAAAAGAAGCGGTAGAAGCTTACATTAACGCTGTAAAAATGAAGAGTGACCTAGAGCGTACAGAACTTGCGAAAGAGAAAACTGGTGTATTCACTGGTACTTACGCAGTTAACCCAGTAAACGGTGAGAAATTACCAATCTGGATCGCTGACTATGTTCTTGCAACTTACGGAACAGGTGCTGTAATGGCAGTTCCAGCTCACGATGAGCGTGACTATGAATTCGCATCAGTATTTAATCTTCCAATGAAGGAAGTTGTAAAAGGCGGAGATATTACGAAAGAAGTGTACACAGGTGATGGTGCACACGTAAACTCAGCATTCCTTGATGGATTAAATAAAGAAGAAGCAATCGCAAAAATGATTGAATGGCTTGAAGCAACGAGCGCAGGAAATCAAAAAGTAACGTACCGTCTACGTGACTGGTTATTCAGCCGTCAACGTTACTGGGGTGAACCAATTCCAGTAATTCACTGGGAAGATGGTACAATGACAGCTGTGAAAGAAGAGGAATTACCATTAGTTCTTCCGAAAACAGAAAACATCCGTCCTTCAGGTACAGGTGAATCACCACTTGCTAACATTGACGAGTGGGTAAATGTTGTTGATCCTGAGACTGGTAAAAAAGGTCGTCGTGAAACGAACACAATGCCGCAATGGGCTGGTAGCTGCTGGTACTACCTACGTTACATCGATCCAAACAATAGCGAAGCACTTGTAGATCCTGAAAAAGTAAAACAATGGCTTCCAGTTGATATTTATATCGGTGGTGCAGAACATGCCGTACTTCACTTACTATATGCTCGTTTCTGGCATAAAGTATTATACGATATCGGTGTAGTTCCAACGAAAGAGCCATTCCAACAATTATTCAACCAAGGTATGATTCTAGGTGAAAACAACGAGAAAATGAGTAAATCAAAAGGTAACGTTGTAAATCCTGATGATATCGTAGCAAGCCACGGTGCAGATACACTTCGTCTATACGAAATGTTCATGGGACCATTAGATGCTTCAATTGCTTGGTCTGAAAATGGTCTTGACGGAGCTCGTCGTTTCCTAGACCGCGTATGGCGTCTATTCGTTCAAGATAACGGTGAATTAAGTGAGAAAATTACTGACGCACCAAATAAAGAGCTTGAAAAAGCTTACCATCAAACAGTGAAGAAAGTAACAGAAGACTATGCAGAGCTTCGCTTCAACACAGCGATTTCTCAAATGATGGTATTCATCAACGATGCATACAAAGCTGAAACACTTCCAAGAGAATATGTAGAAGGTTTCGTAAAAATGATTGCACCAGTTGCACCTCATATCGGGGAAGAGCTATGGAGCAAACTTGGATACAATGAAACAATCACATATGCAAGCTGGCCAACATTTGATGAGTCTAAACTTGTAGAAGATGAAGTTGAAATTGTTGTTCAAGTTATGGGTAAAGTTCGCGCAAAACTAACAATGAGTAAAGACGCATCAAAAGAAGAAATGGAACAACTTGCAATTGAAGCAATTCAAGACCAAATTGAAGGGAAAACAGTTCGTAAAGTAATTGTTGTTCCTGGAAAACTTGTTAATGTTGTTGCAAATTAATTTATTCTAAAAAAAGCTCAGAGTATGTATACTCTGAGCTTTTTTGTGTAGAAAATAATCTCTGGATCACCCTAGTCTAAGTTTTCAATTATTCCAATACGTACAAATAAAAGAGCGGAATTCCAATACAGACAAACACCTATTTTTCTATAGGAAATATGATAAAAAAGGTAGGCTAAATTGAGTAGAAGAGGTGAAAGGAATGAAAGGGATGGACAATAATGCACCACATGGTTTCTTCGGGGGTGGATCGGATAGTTATGAACAAATGATGTTAATGGGAGGAGGACAACAAGGATACGGTGGAATTCCGAGCTGGATGGGCGGAACACCTGGAGGTTTTTCCACATCAGTAGCCGGTGTACAAACTGGAATTCCAACATTAACAGGAGGATTTCCATCATCGGTAGCCGGAGTGCAAACTGGAATCCCAACATTTGTTGGCGGAGCAGCGGGAGGAGTACCAGTAGGTGTACCAACTGCATTTCCATCTTTCGTTGGAGGAGTACAGACAGGATTTCCTGTACCGGGAGTAGGTGTTGTGGCAGGCGGAGTAGGTGGT
This sequence comes from Bacillus cereus group sp. BfR-BA-01356, assembly GCF_022663635.1. NCBI lineage: Bacteria > Bacillati > Bacillota > Bacilli > Caryophanales > Bacillaceae > Bacillus > Bacillus cereus group sp. BfR-BA-01356. The sequence goes on from NZ_JAKUFX010000015.1 coordinate 73,051, forward strand.
TATCCACAAGGTTTTTACGGTCAACATGGCCATCATGGCCATCATCACCATCAAGGCCACCACGGTCATCATGGACACCATCATCATCAAGGTCAACATGATCATCATGGCCACCATCACCACCAAGGTCAACATGGCCATCACCACCACCAAGGTCACCACGGTCATCATGGACATCAACAACAACAACAACAAGTACATCACCACGGCCACCACCATATACATCCACAGGCTGTTCTTTATCAAACTCATCAAGGTCAACATGATCATCATGGACACCATCACCACCAAGGTCAACATGGCCATCACCACCACCAAGGTCACCACGGTCATCATGGACATCATCAACAACAAGTACATCACCACGGCCACCATCATATACATCCACAGGCTGTTCTTTATCAAACTCATCAGGGTCAACATGGTCATCATGGACACCAAGGTCAACAGCACCAACAGCACCAACAGCACCAACAGCACCAGCAATATCAGCAATATCAACAACAGCAATCTTCTCCTTGGACAGGTGGAATTGGAGCAGGAGCAGCAGGGGCAGCAGCAGGAGCAGCTAGTATTAGTGGAGCTGCAGGACACGCGGGGCACGTGGGACATTAATGAGTTGCAGAAAAAAAGACATAATAAAAAACTGCTAGGAAATCCTAGCAGTTTTTTTCAGCTTCTTGGCGCTGACGTTCGATTTCAGCACGAAGTTGTGGCTCTGGTGCTTGCCAGCCTTCTGGTTTTAAAATTTTGCCGTCGCCTTCGCGGAAGCGAGGTTTTCCATCAGGGAATAGCTTTGCCATGTTTGCGTTATTTACAATTTCAAATCCTTTATCAGGACGTACGCCCATTTCTGCAAACGTGCCGAATGCAAAGTAAATAAGGTCAATCAGTGCATCGTATTGATCTTCAACAGTCGTTGCCTCTAGAAATTCTTCTAGTTCTTCCTGCATAAAACTTGCACGGATTTTTGCACGCTCTTCTGTTAATTTTGTTGGAGTATTTGTCACAGGATGTCCGAATACTTCATGCATTTTCGCAACAAGTTCGTATCCTTTATCTAAACCTTTTTCGTTTGTCATGTTGTTTCATCCTTTCTTACGTTATGCCGAAGTTTATTGTAACATAAGGTGATTATGAAATGAAAAGAACATCTTATCGAAATAAGATGTGGTCATCTCCCTGTCAAGTAGACAGTAATAAAAAGAGTATTATGCCACGGCCTTTTCCCGATATTCTATCGGGGAAAGGCCGTGAAGTTTTTCTTGGAATCTTTCTGTAT
>NZ_JAKUFX010000016.1:0-70382 GCF_022663635.1 Bacillus cereus group sp. BfR-BA-01356
ATTTTACATAAAATACTGGTCTAGTTTCGTGATGTCTTTTTTAAGCAATTTGTCCTTTGATAACTTCAAAAGATATTATTTTTCAGTTGACATACTACCGCAGGTCTTTTTTACCTTTATCATAAGCAATTTTTGCATATAAGCCAAACGATTTATCTTCTAAAAATCAAATAAAGAATTACCGTTTGCATCACTTTCTTTTATATATACCGGCTCCCCAGAAACAGGTGCAATTGGTTGCATAGTTGTTACTGGTTGTGATCCAATTACTTGCGATGGAATTTGCGGTTCTCTATATGTAGATGTTTCAACTTGTTCATCTAATAATAAATCACATAAAGCACGCACAACTAATAAATGTTCTTTTGACTTTTGTCCTTCACTACTTTTTGCCTTCGCAATTTCATTCGCCATTTTATTTAAAACCTTGTCGCTAGATATTTGCATTCCTTCTCACCTCGTACTTTGTAATTCTTTCTCGAATTGCCCCAATTTCTCTACTGAACCAAATACTATTATCATATCACGTTCTTTCAATTTTTCCTGCCCTGCTGGATTATGTATAATATCCCCATTTCTTGAAATCGCTAATATTGTTACATCAAACTGATTCCTTACATTACTCTCTAGTAACGATTTACCAACTAATATTGAATCTTTTCCAACTAGAATTTCTTCAATGACAAATGACTGTTCTATTCCATACAACACTGTATCAATATAATGAACGGTTAATGGATTTGCAATACCTTTTGCGATATGAATACCCGCCATACTAGATGGATTAATAACCTTATTTGCACCGGCACGCCTTAATTTCTCTTCAGTTTCTGGCTTTTCAGATCTCGCCACAATTTTAATCGTATCGTTTAACCCTCTTGCTGTTAATGTAATAAATACATTTTCGGCATCATTTGCAACAATAGCAACTAAACCAGCTGCTTTTAAAATTCCGGCATTATGTAATACTTGATCTTCCGTTGCATCTCCATGTACAAATAAAAGCTTTTCCTGCTCCAATATACTTTCATCTTTATCAACAACGACAAATGGAATATTCTTTTCTTGCAATTCATGTACAACTTGAAGCCCCACTCTACCGCAACCACATACTATAATATGATTTTTCAACTGCGCTATTTGTTTATCCATCTTCTTCCTCCGTACTGCATGAAATAAATTCCCTTCAATAATCATAGCGGCCACTACCCCAATTGCATACGTAACAATACCTACGCCAACAGGAATAATAAGAAGCGCAAATACTTTCCCCGCTTGCGTTACAGGAACAGCATCTCCGTATCCAACAGTCAATACAGTAATCATTGTCATCCAAAATGCTTGAAACAAACTAATCTCTTCAATCGTCATAAATCCTATCGTTCCTAGAATTACAACAAAAGTCATACATATAACTGCTATCCATAATTGCTTACGTGCATTCATACCGTGTTTCAACTCTTTTCTCTATCTACAATCTTTGCCAGTGGAAATAAAATACGTATATACTAGATACGGAATCTATGAAAGAGGTTGATATAATGAAGACATTTCTTTCCGCCTTACAATGGGCACTATTTATTTTAGCTGGAAGCCTTATTGTACCAATTAGTGTCGCAACTAGTTATGGTCTTGATGGTGCTGAAGCTATCGCATTCGTACAAAGAACGTTATTTGTTCTAGGTTTTGCTGGTCTCTTGCAAGCTATATTTGGGCATAAACTTCCTATTCAAGAAGGTCCTGCTGGCCTTTGGTGGGGAATTTTCTCCCTTTACGCAAGTTTAGGCGTCGTGCTATTTGGATCAAGCAATGAGACACTTAAAGTTCTTCAATATGCTTTCTTATTAAGCGGTATTATTTGTATTATTCTTAGCGTTTTTGGACTTATTGATAAACTTGTTCGCTATTTTACACCGACAGTCATTGGAACGTATTTATTTCTTCTTGTCGCGCAGCTTAGTGGCTCCTTCTTAAAGGGAATGTTTGGCCTTGATGGAAAACATACAGAAGTACAACCTAACGTATTTATTCTTTCACTCATTGTTATTTTACTATCCTTTTTCATCATGAAGCTACCTATTATTGGACAATATTCCGTTCTTTTCAGTATCGTATGCGGCTGGATATTATTCGCATGTTTCGGATTATCTAATCCAATAACACCAGTGACAGACATAATCCGTTTTCCATCCTTATTTGTTTTCGGAATGCCTCGTGTTGAATGGAACATGGTAATTACGGTCATTTTCGTTACACTCTTACTTCTAACAAATATGTTAGCAAGTATTCGCGTTGTACAAAAGGTTGTCTCTAAATATGAAGAAAACGCTGCATCAGATCGTTTTAAACAAGCTGGCATTATAACAGGAATCAACCAATTGCTAGGCGGCCTATTTTCAGCTATTGGGCCTGTCGCTATTTCTGGATCAGCAGGTTTTATTGCAACGACTAATATTTATAAACGTCTCCCGTTTATATTAGGGTCAAGCTTTATTATTGTCGTTAGTATATTTCCAAAGATTACTTCATTCTTTGCAGCAATCCCTGTTGCAGTTGGTTATGCCGCTATTTATCCTGTATTCGCAAGCATGATTGGTCTCGCCTTTCGAGAATACGAAACTGTCCAGGATAAAGAACGATTATTTAAAGTAGCTGGTCTTTCAATCTTTACAGGAGTCGGAGTTATGTTTGTTCCAGCAGGAGCATATTCCACACTTCCACCATTTCTAGCATCGTTTTTAAGTAATGGTCTCGTTCTTGGATCTGTAATGGCAATCTTGCTAGAAATACTATTTTCTCGTTCCGCTGCAAAACAAATATCTTAAATTGGAAAACTTCCATTATTGCACTCTATCTTTAGAGTTGTTACGATAAAATCAAACTTTAATCATTGGGGTTTTATTCTTCCCCAATGATTATTAACCAATATTATGAGCAACAACTCATAATAATTTATCTACTTCTTTTCAAAGAGGTTTGATGTCTTACTATTATTCCTCAACATCTTCATGAACATGTATTTTGATTTCAATTAAAGAAAGGAATTTTCTATATGACTTATAAAATGATTGTTTTAGATTTAGATGATACTTTATTACGTGATGACCATACTATTTCACCTCGTACGAAAGAAGCGTTAATGACTGCACAAGAGCAAGGTGTAAAGGTTGTACTTGCTTCTGGACGTCCAACATTCGCAATGCGTACAATCGCAAAAGAACTACATTTAGAAGAGTATGGTAGCTTCATTCTTTCATTTAACGGTGCAAAAATTATTAACTGTAAAACAGATGAAGAATTATTCAGTAGTACGTTATCTCCTGAAATCGTTCACAGTCTATACGATATTAGTAAAGAAGAAAACGTCTGGATCCACACATACATTGGTGACGATATTATTACTGAAAAAAACAACTCTTATACAGAAATTGAAGGTCAAATTACAGGTATGCCAATTGTAGAAGTACATAATCTGAAAGAAGCTGTACAACAACCAGTTGTAAAAGTATTAATGGTAGAAAATCCGGAACACTTACAAATAGTAGAATCAAAACTACAAAAACAACTAGAAGGCCAATTAAGCGTGATGCGTTCGAAACCATTCTTCTTAGAATTTACAGAAGCCGGTGTTACAAAAGGAACGAGCTTAAACAAACTGATTCAAAAGCTTGGCATTAAGCGTGAAGAAGTTATCGCAATGGGCGATAGCTATAACGACCAAGCAATGATTGAATTTGCTGGTCTTGGCGTTGCAATGGGAAATGCACCTGATGATATTAAAGAAATTGCAAACTACGTAACAGATACAAATATGAACGATGGTGTTGCAAAAGTTGTAGAGAAATTCGTTTTAAAAACGGATGTACTTGTTTAATATTTTCATTCACAAAACCTATTTGAAGTCAAATACTTCAAATAGGTTTTTATTTAAATTCTCATGCTTTTGTGACTATATTTTGAACTTTGCACTATTCTCGTAGTGTAAACTTTCTTTTTGTATATAATGAAACAAAATAGACTATTTTATTTTGAAAAAGAATACAAATTTACTATATACAAGCATACGTTAAAGGAGGCTACTTTATGTTATCTACACCAATCGGACGATTAAGAGCAATTGGACTAGTTGAAGGTATTTCTTTCCTATTACTATTATTTGTAGCAATGCCATTGAAATATTTCGCAGGATTTGCAACAGCTGTTAAAATTACAGGCATGGCTCATGGTGTTCTATTTATTCTATTCATCTTTGCAGTAATTCAAGTAACAATCGTACACCGTAAATCAATTTTATGGGCACTTGGAGCATTCGTTTCATCAGTTATCCCATTTGGTACTTTTGTACTAGATGCAAAATTAAAGAACGAGCAACAATGATAATAAAAAGGTAGTTAACAACTGTTAACTACCTTTTCTATTTATAAATTTGGAATTTCCCAATCAATTTCTCTTTCGCCCATATTAGCTAAAATCGTATTTATTTTAGAATATGGCTTACTACCAAAGAAACCACGTCTTGCCGATAATGGGCTTGGATGTACAGATTCGATAATATGATGATTCGGATTCGTAATTAATTTCTTCTTCGCCTGCGCATGGCGCCCCCACAATATGAAAATAACTGGCTTTTCACGTTCGTTCAACAGTTCAATTACACGATCTGTGAAGTGCTCCCATCCTTTTCCCTTATGAGAATTTGCTTCGCCTTGACGAACTGTTAATACGGTATTTAGTAATAATACTCCTTGTTCCGCCCATTTTACTAAATAACCGTTATTCGGGATTTCATAACCATATTCATCTCGAAGTTCTTTATACATATTTAACAATGACGGTGGTGTTTTAACACCAGGTTGCACAGAAAAGCTTAAACCATGCGCTTGATTCGGTCCATGATATGGATCTTGCCCTAAAATGACAACCTTTGTATTTTCATAACTTGTATACTGAAGAGCGTTAAAAATATCTTCTACCTTCGGATAAACAACATGCGTGCTGTATTCTTCTGTCAAAAAACTGGATAGAGTAAGATAATACTCTTTCTCGAATTCTGGTGCCAATAGTGGCTCCCAATCATTCTTTAAAACATTTTCCATACTGTCACTTCCTGTCTAATTAATTCACCATATCCTGTCTTGTAAATACTACGAACGAAATAACAAGAGAAACAACTGCCCAAACAGTTAAATTCATCAAAGAAAATCCCATCGATAAACCTTGTAATGCAGGTAATTTTCCTGATAAATAATCCGTTAATGATAAATTCACACTAAAAATATATTTGGCGCCTTCCCAAGATGTTGCGAACGAGCTTAAAATACCGCCTGCAATTAATGCAGCTAGCATAACGCCCATACCAGCTGGTGTATTACGAATTAAAACAGAGACCATAAATGATATAGTTCCGACAACGATAGCAACAAACCAGGCTAGTCCATACGCCATTAAGATGTATTGCCACTGCGGAATAAGATGTACAAAGTTCGTATTTAACGTTTCCTTATCAATGACGAATCCTGTTAAAACAGGTAAATTCCATCCCGAGTACCCAAATACAAGCCCTGATAATATGTAAGCAAACAAACCTACAAGAAACAGTATGAGCGAAATGAAAAATAACATCGTCACGTATTTACTAAGGAGTATTTTCCAGCGCCGAATCGGCCGCGTAAGTAACATCTTCATCGTCCCATCACTTCGTTCTCCTGAAACGATATCAATGGCGACAATCATTACGAGAAGCGGAATAAATAATGTAATTCCTTGTTCAATAAATGCTCTGACAAAAGTCGGTGCACCCGGTGCCATCGGATTAATATCATGATCTAAATAATATTGTTGTTGCTCAACTCTTACCTTTAACCAATCACGCCATTCTTCTGGCAACCTAGAATTGTTCAACCGGTTCTGAGAATCAACAATTTGCTGTTGCAATGAAACCTTCCAATCAGTTGTACCGAGTCTTTTTTGTGTCGTTTCTATTTCACGATACTGCGCATACACAAAAAGCGGGATCAAGATTGCTAAAATAAGCATGACAACAAAAATACGTTTCTTGCGGTAAATCTTTTCTGATTCATTTAAAACTAGATTCGCAAATTCACGCATGCTGCTCACCCCTTGTGAGTTCAATAAATAAATCTTCTAGCGTAAATACAAGCTCCTTAACGCTATGTACATCTATTTCATTTGCGACAAAGTGTTTATTCCAACTACTTATAGATGCAATATCCATGCGGCATAGTAATCGATCGCCTTCTACACTCACTTCCCTTACTTCTTCGGCCGCTTCTAGCATATCTTTCGCCTTAGAAATCGGTGTAACAATCCATTCTACACGATCACTTGCTGTTTTAATTAATTCTTCAACCTTGGCAACTGTTATCATCTTTCCTTTATGAATAATAGCAACGCGATCGCATATCATTTGCACTTCACTTAGCAAGTGGCTTGAAATAAACACGCTCATATTTTCTTCTTTTACAAGCTTATGTATAAATTCCCTAAGTTCTCTAATCCCTGCTGGATCTAAACCATTCGTTGGTTCATCTAATATGAGCAATTTCGGATTTCCAAGGAGCGCCTGCGCAATTCCAAGACGTTGTTTCATACCAAGTGAGTACGTTTTTACCTTGTCATGAATTCTTTCATCTAAATGAACCATTTCAGCAATTTCAATAATACGTTCATCTGATATATCACCTAACATACGAGCAAATTGCTTTAAATTTTCCCATCCCGTTAAATATGTATACAACTCTGGGTTTTCAACGATACTCCCAATTTGACGCATCGCTTCTCTGAAATTTTCCTTAATCGAATAACCACCGATAGAAATCGTACCTTCTGTCGCCTTAATCAATCCGACTAACATTCGAATGGTAGTCGTCTTTCCAGCACCATTTGGTCCTAAGAACCCGAACACTTCTCCTTGCTTTACATCAAAGGAAATATTCTCTACAAGAGTCTTCTTTCCAATTACCTTCTTCAAGTCTCGTACGGAAAGTATCGTCGTCATTTTACCCCTCCTTGTTCTAGTTTTAATTTACTTACAACATTTTGAACTAAACGTTCTGCCATATACGTATAACCTACTTCGTTCGGATGAAAATGATCAGAGTATAATAAATCTTTCCCGCGGTTTTGGAATAAATCAAATGTCGGTGTAATATACACATTTTTATCGTTTAGCGCCAATTTCTCTAAAGATGCATTCCAGTCCACAACAATGTTTGAAGACCCTTTTAAATCTTCTACATCTTCAAAAGGATTGTATAAACCAAGCCAAAAAATCGGACTATCTGTATTTAATTTACGAATTTCTTCTATAATTTTCTTTGCTTCATTTTGAAACGTCTCTGTGTCAGGACGATACGTCTCTAAATCTATTTTCCCAAGTGATTCCCAGCCTGGGAACAAATCATTTCCACCAATCGTTAACACAATTACATCTGCTTGCTTAATTGAATATTGAGCGCCATTACTTTCAATTTGTTTTAATAAATCGGGCATTTTTGCACCACTAACTGCTAAATTTGTTAATGCAATTTTTTGCTTATAATCTTTTTGTAAATCCTCTTTCATTCGCCCAACATAGCCAATTCCTTCTTTATCACCAACGCCACGCGTTAATGAATCACCTAAACTAACGATTTGTAACGTTCCCGTTTTCTTTTTCTCTTTTGCCACTACATCGGTCTTTTTAATTAAATTTGAAGCTTTCGGATTTAATACATCATTTACACCTGAAACAAAGCCATATGCAAATAAACAGAAAGATGCAATTGTAATGAGTAGAATTACTTTTACTACTTTTGATCTCATATCAAAACCCCTTTTAGCCCTCATAGATTGTCCATAATTATACCAAACGAAATTTTGAAAAGCGATTTTCACACCTTCTCAATTATGTCGTTTCTCTATCTATTAACTCTGGTAATAACTCTATATGCTTCACATCTAATTTCTCTTCATTAATCTTTTCATATAATAATTCAAACGCTTTTACTCCAACGTTTTTACTAGAATGCGAAATCGTCGTTATACCCAATATATCTGCCACCTCTTGATCATCACACCCGATAATCGTAATATCCTCTGGAATACGAATTCCTTGTTTTTTTGCTTCTGTAACCATCCCCGCTGCAATATGGTACAAGATACAAGGAACGCTGTCGGTTTTACTGACATATGAGCCCATTCTCTAATTACATTGCGTCCATCTTCCACTGTAAAACAACCTTCAAATTTCCAGGTCTCTAACGGTGTTACGATACTCTGTTGAAGCGAATCTTCATACGCCTTCTTTCGTCTTTGGCTATTAACACTATTACTTCTTCCAATACAATATCCAATACGTGTATGACCGGCATCTATTAAGCTTTTCATCCCACGTGAAAATACTTTGTAGTAATCGATATGTACACTTGAAATGCATTTTGAATCTATTTCTTCACACATAACAATCGGGCCGAATTTCGTATATTCTTCAAGCTTCTCCTTACTATTTGTCCGAGAACAAATAATAACCCCATCAAGCTTTTTCATTTTTAACATATTCAAAATTTCTAGTTCTCTTTCTTCACTATAATTCGTCTGACAAAGCATCATATTATAATTATTCTTTGCTGTCTCTTTTGATATCCCCTCGATAATAGCGCTATAATATTGATCATTTACGTGTGGCAATAAAACGCCAATTACATTCGTTTTTCCTTTCACTAAATGAATTGCATTCACGTTTTGCGTGTAATTTAATTCTTCTATAATCGCTAAAATTTCTTTTCGTTTCTGTTCATTTACGTACGGATGATTATTTAGTACACGTGAAACAGTTGAAACAGATACTCCAGCAAGTTCAGCAATCTTTCTTATATTTGTCATCTCATTTTCCCCTTCTCACAAAAATTCTCCCTTGACCTGGTAGGCTTTCCACAATATATCCTTTCCTAGCAAATACATTTAGAAAGGATATACAACTATGCTTCGATTCAAATTAGAATATATATTTTTCATTGGCGGTTTACTCATTCTTGCCATCGGTATTAATATGATGACGACAATTACTTCCTTTGGACTTAGCCCTTATGATTCCTTCTTTATTGCACTATATCAAAATTTTGGGATAAGCATTGGTTTTTGGATTTTCATGATTAACTTTGCCTTTACACTTATCGTACTCTTTTGGAATAAAAAACAAATTACAATCGGTACAATTGTAACGATGGTTCTTATTTCTCTTTTTGTTGATTGGATTGGTTCCATTACAACTATTATGGACGCTATCCGCTCTCTTCCAAAATATATAACACTTATTTGCGGAAATCTATTCGTTGGAGCTGGAATTGGTCTTTACGTCTCTACAAACCTTTGTGCAGCGCCTCAAGAAGCTTTCGTTTTAACGGTTGCCGAGAAGAAAAAATGGACGTTTAGAAGAACAGAGATTTCATTAGCCTTTTTATTTTTAACGTTAAGCTTTTTATTAGATGGACCTATCTATTTTGGAACAATCATCTTATCCTTTACAACAGGCTGGATTATCCAAGCATTTATTCAAGTTGGTACGCAGATTTTAAATAGAAAAGAGCCTATTAAGCAAGCTGCTTAATAGGCTCTTTCTGTTTTATGGTAAGAGATACTACTTAGCATCCCCTTCAATTCGATAGTTCGCTTTCAAACAATCTATTTCTTCATACCCTTGCAACGTATGTAGAATATAATCATAATCAGCAAGAGACGCACGATGCGTTACAATTACAATTTCAGCCTTTCCTTTCTCTTCAAGCGGCATTTGAATAATTTTCTCAAAGCTAACTCCGCGCTCAGAGAACAATGAAGTAATTTTTGCAAATACACCAATTTCGTCTTTTACATGCAGTCTTAAAAACTTTTTCACGACAATTTCGTCTGGCTCTTTTAATACTTTTTGATATTGTGGGACTACAGCACTATTTCCTGTTACCCCTAATCTAATATTTTGCATTACAGCAACTAAATCCGAAACAACAGCTGTAGCTGTCGGTAAACTTCCTGCGCCTGGTCCATAAAACATCGTTTCCCCAACTGCTTCACCGTACACATACACAGCGTTATATTCATTTTGTACTGCTGCAAGAGGATGTGTATTTGGAAGTAAAGTTGGTTCAACTGTAACCTCCAATTTTTCACCATCTCGTTTTGCAAGACCAATTAATTTAATTGTATAACCTAAGCTCTTACTGTATTCAATATCTTCCTCTGTAATAGAGGTAATACCTTTTACTTTCACATCTCCAAGCTCTACATTTGTAGAGAAACCGAGGGTAGCTAAAATCGTCATTTTTCTTGCTGCATCTAAACCTTCTACATCTGATGTTGGATCTGCTTCTGCAAATCCAAGTTGTTGGGCTTCTTTTAACACGTCGTTATATGCTCTCCCTTCGTCTGACATTTTCGTCAAAATAAAATTTGTTGTTCCATTTACAATTCCCATTACTTTCGTAATAAGATCTGAAGAATGTCCTTCTACGATACTGCGTAAAATTGGAATTCCCCCTGCCACACTCGCCTCATAGAATAAATCAGCCTTATTATCTTTTGCTGTCGCTAATAATTCAGCTCCATGTAATGCCATTAAGTCTTTATTTGCAGTTACAACATGCTTTCCGCTTTTTAAAGCTTGTAAAATATATGATTTTGCATCATCAATGCCACCCATCACTTCAATAACAACATCAATATTTGGATTATCTAAAATTTCATTTGCATCTTGTGTTAATAGAGTAGAAGGTACCTCTACCTCTCTCTCTTTCTCAATGTTTTGCACTAATACTTTCGTTACCTTCACTGGACAACCTACTTGGTGTATGAGTCGTTCTTGATGATCCGTAATAATACGAACCACACCACTGCCAACTGTCCCAAGACCTAATAACCCAACTTGAATTTCTTTCATAGTACTGTCCACCCCTCAAAAATTGTGTTTAGATGAAATTATATGAGTAAAAAATCTGAAAAACAATGTATTTTGAACATTCGGAAAAATAAAGGTTAATCTTTACAAGGAAAACGTTGCCACGTGTTACACAATCTTTCTTTACAATATATAAGGGGTTTCTTGATACACGTAATAATTCAACCAATTAGAAAACAATAAATTACCATGACTCCTCCACCTAACAAGCGGCTTTTCATCTGGATTATTATGTTTAAAATAGTTTTTTGGCACATCAATATTTAATCCCTTGTCACGATCTCGTTCGTATTCTTGTTTTAACGTCTCACAACTATATTCGCTATGTCCAAGGGCAAACACTTGCCTTCCTTCTAACCCAATAACAAGGTGAACACCTGCTTCTTCAGAGTTTGCTAACAATGTTAATTCTTTCACTCCTCTAATATCATTCTCTCGTACTTCTGTATGACGAGAATGCGGAGCAAAAAACAATTCATCAAATCCTTGTAATAATTTCACATGTTGCTCGCAAACTTCATGTTCAAATACACCGAACACTTTTTCCTTAAGGGGATACTTTGGAACACCATAATGATAGTACAAGCCAGCCTGTGCTCCCCAGCAAATATGGAGCGTAGATGTTACATTCGTTTTTGAATACTCCATAATATGTTTAAGCTCTTCCCAATAATCTACCTCTTCAAAAGCAAGGGTCTCCACTGGCGCTCCTGTAATAATGAGCCCATCAAACTTTTCATTTTCAATATCACGAAACGTTTTATAAAAGCTTGTTAAATGTTCTTGCGTTACATTACGCGATAGATGTGATTCCATATGAAGCAAATGAACATCTAATTGTAACGGTGTGTTTCCAATTAAGCGAAGTAATTGCGCCTCTGTATCTTGTTTCGTTGGCATTAAATTTAATATAGCAATTTTTAAAGCACGTATATCTTGTGTTTCTGCCCGCTCCTTCGTCATTACAAAAATATTTTCTTTTTGCAACACTTTGCGAGCCGGTAAATCTTTATCAATTATGATCGGCATGTGTTTTGCCTCCAACTAGAGCTGCTTCCAAATCTGCAATAATATCAGAAACATCTTCTATACCAACCGATAAACGAATTAAATCAGATGTAACACCCGCTAAACGCTGATCTTCAGCATTTAATTGTCTATGCGTCGTACTAGCAGGATGTATAACGCAAGTTCGTGCATCAGCTACGTGCGTTACAAGAGTTGCTAGTTTTACATTTGCGATCAATTCTTTTGCTGCTTCTAATCCGCCTTTAATACCGAAAGTTAAAACACCACTAGCACCTTTTTTCAAGTACTGTTGTGCTAATGAGTAATTTTCATTACTATCTAAGCCTGGATAATTCACCCATTCAATACGTTCATGATTAGCAAGCCACTTAGCAACTGCAAGAGCATTTTCACTATGACGTTCCATTCGTAAATGCAATGTTTCTAAGCCAATATTGCTAATATATGCATTGAATGGGCTCATACAATTTCCATAATCTCTTAATAGCTGAACACGTGCTTTCACGATATACGCTGCTGCACCAAAGTTTTGAACGTAACTTACACCGTGATAACTTGGATCTGGTTCAACAAGTTCAGGATACTTTCCATTTGTCCAATCAAAGTTTCCACCGTCAATTACAATACCACCTAAGGAGCTCGCATGCCCATCGATATACTTCGTCGTAGAATGAACAATAATATTTGCCCCATGTTCAAACGCCTGGCATAAATAAGGAGTTGCTAATGTATTATCAACGATAAAAGGTACCTCTAATTCTTTAGCGGCAGCTGAAAATTCTTTAAAATTTAAAACATTCATCGCTGGATTTCCTAACGATTCTGCATAGATAAGTTTCGTCTTGTCATTAGCAAGCGCCGTGATTTCATCTGCCGTTAAATTTGGATTAAAGAACGTAACATCAATGCCAAGCTTACGTAAACTCACCCCAAATAAATTAAACGTTCCCCCGTAAACAGTTGAAGAGCAAAGTAAATGGTCTCCACTACTACAAATATTTAAAACTGCGAGCATAATAGCTGCTTGCCCAGAAGCCGTTGCAACAGCTCCTACACCGCCTTCTAAATCTGATAACTTCTGCTCAAATGCTGCTAGAGTAGGGTTTCCAATACGTGTATAAATATATCCTTCTGCCTCTAAGTTAAATAAAGCTGCTAAATCATCCGAAGTATCGTATTTATACGTTGTGCTTTGATAAAGTGGTAAAACACGTGGTTCACCATTCTTTGGCGTATAGCCACCTTGCACACAAATTGTTCCTTTTCCCCATGATTCTCCCATCTCTCATTCTCCTTTCTTTTATACAAAATAAAAAACTGCCCCTTTCCTGAAAACAAGAAAGGAGCAGTTTGAAAACACGCTCTAAAGGCTCTTTCTTATCTCTCAGGATTACTACCTGCAGGATTTGGCACAATTCCGTTATACGGCTGTTGCCAAGGTTTCATCGGGCCTGTCCCTCCACCTTTTCTTGATAAGACTATGCAATTACCGTTGATTTTATAGCAATAATTTCCTAATGTCAAACAGTTTTTCTGAATGTTCTAAAATAAATGTTAACAGTTTCATATAAAGCAACAAAAGAAATATATTCTAGTCTATTTCAAAAAAGACCTTTAAAAACCTCAAATCAGTCTATAAAATTAAATAAGTAATTTAACCTATAAATTCAAATTCCCCAAAAGTTAGCCTATATATTGAATAGGCCATCTTCTCAAAAAGATACTATATATATTCAATCCATTTTTCACTAGTATATTTCACTTTTTTCCCTACTAAGATTTACATAACGGAGGTATAACATGACAAATAAAAAAGATATGCATTACATACTTGCTCTATATGGCATTCTTCTAGGATCTATAGTAGGAGCTACAGTCTGGTTATTTTTAGTCACAATAAATATTGGAATCCACTTTATTTGGGGATACTTGCCTGAAGTTCTCTCTTATCCCTCTTATTACACCCTTTGCGTAACAATAATTGGCGGGGTCCTCGTTGGTCTATCACAAAAATATTTCGGTATATATCCACGCCTTATGCCTGAAGTAATGGCTGAATATAAAAAAACTGGTCGAATCGAATATCGCTTTGTCCATCAGGCTACTTTAACAGCGATTATTGTTTTAATTTTCGGAGCTAGTCTTGGTCCAGAAGCCGCACTAGTTGGAATTATAGGCGGACTGTGCACATGGGTAGGGGATCGCTTTAAATTTGCCTTAAAGGGTATGAATGAGCTAACCGAGATCGGAATTGGCGCTACTTTAAGTGTCATTTTTAACGCACCATTATTCGGTTATTTAGCACCGAATGAAAATGAGGGGGAACAAATTGCTGCTTTTTCTAAAGGAAAAAAGGCAATTGTATACTTAGCTACTACTTTCGCAGGTTTTTCTGTTTATTTACTACTGAGTAAACTTGATAATCGTGGATCCTTTATTGTTGATTTCGGGGAAGGTGCACTTTCTTTCAATGAATGGATTGCATTTCTTCCACTTGCTAGTATCGGCGCTATAGTTGGTTTCTTTTATTTCAAGTTAGAATTCACATTAGAAAAGTTCATTCACCCTTTTAGAGAATACAAGCTGACACTCGGAATTATCGGTGGTATTTTATTAGGAATTGGGGGAACTTTTCTTCCGTACACATTATTTTCAGGGGAACATCAATTAAAAGAATTAGTTGTTGAATGGAGCCATTTATCTTTTTGGATACTACTTCTTTCAGGGATTTTAAAGTTGTGCATTACTGCCGTTTGTTTGAACACAGGGTGGCGGGGTGGACATATATTCCCAATTATATTTTCCGGATCAAGTATTGGATACGCTATAGCATCTATTCTTCCTATAGATCCAGTAGCATCCGTTGCTATCGTAACGACAGCAATTTCGAGCTATGCGTTACGAAAGCCAATAGCTATTACATTGCTATTACTTATGTTTTTCCCGCTTAATTTACTATTGCCAATGCTTGGTGCAGCTGCTATTGGGAATGCCTTTCCACTCCCAAAACATAACGAAAATACAAATTAACAAAAATAGACAGTGTAGACGAAAGCTCCACTGTCTATTTTTTTATTACACATGCTGCTTTAATAACGCTTCTAACTCCTCAAAATTATGCACTTCATATGTCGGTATAATCCCACTATCATTTAACTTCCTTTCTGGATTAAACCAACAAGTATCAATTCCCGCTACATATCCACCTTTAATATCTGCGCTTAATGAATCCCCAATAATCAGCCCTTCTTCAGGTGCAAAGTTAGGAATCCGTTCAAAAACATAATCAAAATACTCTTTCATCGGCTTTTGAAAACCTGTATCTTCCGAAACAAAAACATCTTTAAACAATGAATGTAACCCTGCATTACGCAAACGTTTATCTTGCGTCTTAGAAACACCATTTGTCACTATATACAACTCATACTCCCCTTGAATTTGATTTATAAATTCAAATGCACCTTGCATGAGTTGATTTCCTTCTTCTAAGTAGTTACGATAATTATTTTCGAATAATATTCCATTTACTTCTTCTCCATACTCTTTAAACAACAGAGAGAATCGTGTATTTACAACTTCATTGCGTGATAGTTCACCTTTTTCAAAAGCATCCCAAAGACCTTTATTTATTTTTTTATAACGAGCCTCTATCTCATCTGTTAAAGGGATTCCCTTCTCTTCAAAAAGTACCCGTAAAGCCACTTTTTCAGCCTTTTGGAAGTCTAGTAATGTATCATCTACATCAAATAACAATGTTTTATATTTTTTCATAAATTCATCACACTCTCTTTTCTACAAAAACAAATTTACATAAATCGTATCATTCCTTCTTGTAAAGATAATAGGAGATATCTCATACTATACATAGGGGTGAAAATATGAAAATCAGCAAAAATGAGGAAGAAATTTATCAATACATGCGAATCCATCAATTCCATACCCTATTTTCATTTCATGTCTTGCCATATGTAGAGCTGCATTCTTTTCAAACGAAAGAGATGATATGTAGTGAAGGAAATGCTCTCCCTTATCTCTATTACTTAATTTCTGGGAGAGCCAAAATATATATGAGTCATAAAAACGGGAAGGTTTCATTAATTAATTTTATTCAAGCACCATCTTTTATCGGGGAATTAGGATTAATAGGAGTAGAAAATATTACTAAGTCCGTTGAAGTACTAGAAGATTGTGTGTGTTTGGCACTTCCTCTTAAAGATTGTCAGCAACTTTTATTACAAGATGCAACGTTTTTACAGCACTTATGTAAATTTATTGGAGAAAAGACAATTACTCGCACTGAAAATTACGCAAAAAACTATAGTTATCCTTTTGAAAATCGATTAGCTGCTTTTATTTTATTAACAGAGCAAAATAATTGTTATATAGAAAAGCATACCGAGGCCTCGGAATATTTAAATGTCAGCTACCGTCATCTTTTATATGTATTAAATCAGTTTTGCCAACAAAATTATTTAAGAAAAGAAGGCCGAACATATTATATAAAAGATCGAAATACATTAGAAAAACTTGCTGATGAACTAAAAATATAAAAAAACAGCATTAACATATAAACGTTAATGCTGTTTTTTCGAGTGACGAGTATAATTTTAATTAAAATTTACTTGCTACTTTAGCTGCTTCTTCAAGACCTGCAGCAATAATTTCTTCTGCTTTATCTGGGAATTGGTTATGCCCTTCAATAACTACTGTTTCCATGTTTGTTGCGCCGAAGAAGCCCATCATACTTGCTACATATTTAACAGCCATTTCTACCTCAGCTGCTGGCCCTTCTGAATATACGCCGCCTCGTGCATTTAATAATGCAATCTTCTTATCTCCGATTAGGCCAACTGGACCCTCTGGCGTATATTTGAACGTTTTACCAGCACGGTTTAAATAATCAATATATGTGTGCAATACTGCTGGAATCGTTAAGTTCCATAATGGGAAGCCGAAAACAACTTTATCAGCTTCTAGGAATTGATTTAAATACTTATCAGCAACTGCTACTGCTTTTGCTTCTTCTTCTGTTAAATCAAATCCTTTACCTACCTTGAATGTACCATTGATCATGTCTACGCCTACGTATGGTAATTCTTCTTTATATAAATCAAGTTCTACTACTGTATCATTTGGGTGTGCTTCTTTATAGTTCACTAAAAATGCCTCATATAATTTTACACTAACTGCTTGTTCCGCTGGACGGTTATTTGCTTTAACGAATAAAACTGTTGCCATTATTTATTCCTCCTAGTACTCACTCTTATGTTGTTATATGCTTTCAAAAAAGGTATCCCTTGTAATTGTTGTTTTGTTGCTTACAAACATATTTTATCTTTATATAAAGACAATTTCGTCCTCACATAGACGTATTTTTCCATAAAAAAAGTCCACCTTCTAAAGGCGAACTTGGTCTTACGACTTTCGTCTTATACAATTCCATTTTTAACTGCATATAATGCCGCTTGCGTACGATCAGATAAATTCAACTTACTCAAAATGCTACTTACATGCGCCTTAACCGTCTTTTCTGTAATAACTAAAACAGATGCAATTTCCTTATTGCTCATCCCTTTCGCTAATAGCTGCAATACTTCATTTTCTCTCGCTGTTAGCACATCCACTTGAATAGAAGGTTCTTCTTCCTTTTCTTCTACAGGTAATGTTTGAGAGAGAAGAGCATTTGCTATATCCGGATGTAATTGAATATTACCTTTATATGCACTTCGAATAGCCTCAACAAGCTGATCTGGTTCTACATCTTTTAAAATATACCCACTTGCTCCAGCCCTTAATGCAGGTAACACATGCGCCTGATCAGAAAAGCTAGTTAATACAATTACTTTCACATTTGGATACTCTTTTTTTATATATGCCGTCGCCTCAACACCATCCATTTCAGGCATATATAAATCCATTAATATAACATCGGGATTTGTTTCTCCTACTTTCACTAACGCTTCTTTCCCATTATTCGCTTCTCCAACTAACTCTAAATCTTCCTGTGTACTTAAGAAAAATGCTAATCCTTTTAAAACGACTGTATGATCATCAACTAACAATACTTTTATTTTCACAAACTTCCCTCATTTTCACATCATAATGGTACATTTACTTTTACGCTCGTTCGTTTATTACTACTTACAATTTTAATTGTTCCACCAACTAATTCTACTCTTTCACGCATCGTAGTCATACCTAGTGATTTCTTTTCTTTTATATTCTTTTCCACAAAGCCCTTTCCTTGATCAACTATTTCTAATGATACATTTTTCTCATTCACTGTAAAATAAATCGTCGCTTCTTTTACACCTGCATGCTTACTTACATTGTTCAGTGCTTCTTGGCCTATGCGCCACAAAGCTTCTTCTACTACACGAGGTAAATCACGAACACCCGTAACTTGCTCCCTAATTTTCAGTCCCAAATTTTCACCGTACTGCTTTAGAGCTGGCAATAATCCTTTTTCTAATCCTGCCGGACGAAGCTGCCAAATTAATGTCCTCATTTCTTTCAAAGCTCCTTGCGCAAGTTCACGCATCTCATGCAAAGATTGATCTACCTTTTCATTTTTACCTTTTAAAACTGCCTCGGCGCCTTTTGTCATGAAGGTTAATGAAAATAATTTTTGCGAAACAGAATCATGTAAATCTCTTGCTAACCGATTTCTTTCTTCCATTCGTACAAGTTCACGGCGCTGCTCGTTTAACCTCAAATTCTCTATTATTAACGAAACATGGTTCGATAATGCTTGAATTACATCTATTGTATTAGCATCAAACTCTCCATTATTCAAACTAACACATAAAACACCAAATATATGGCTTTGAATATGTATTGGTGTAGCAATAACAGCTCGATTTAGATGTACATTATGTTCTATTTGATGTTTTATTAGAACTGGTTCATCTTGTTCTAACGCCTTCTTGGCCGCCTCTTTTACATCCTCTTGTAACTCTTCCTGAACGTAAGACGCTCGCAGAGATAATTCTTTTTCCTCCCTAATAAAAAGCGCTACTTGATTCCATTGAAATACTTCACCTACGTGATTTACCACCTTTTCAGGTAGTACATTAAACTTATGAATCATTTTTAAATCTTGAATGAAACGCTCTAATTTCACATAATAATGTGCTCTTCTCTTTTCATTTTCATATAATTTTGTTCGCTTTAAAGCCGTACCAATTTGGAAGGCAACCGATTGGAGTAATACTAATTCTTCTTCTGAAAAATGTGTTTTACCCGGACTTGCAACATTTAACACCCCAAATTTTTCTCCCCCAGCTTTTAAAGGAACCGTAGCATGATGAAGAATGCCCTCCGTATCCCCCCAATTATATTCAATTGCATTATTAATTCTTTTACATTCAATAATATTAACGGCTCTCTCTAATTTTCCATCTACAAAACCTCGTAAACACCAACATTCACCTTCGCACATCGGGCGTTTATTTTTATATGTAAGTGCCTCTGGTAATTGATAATCAATTAACTTCGTATACTTCCCATTTTCATCCGCAAGAAAAATCCATCCTGTCGTTAAACCTGTTACACTTAGCAATTTCTCGAGGACAGCTTGCAATACATGATATGTATCATTTGATGTATTTAATGTTTCTGCAATTTCCTTTAATATAACTAATTCATTCGTACGATTATCTCGAAACATACTCATTCTCCTGCATACAAGATTTTAAATAGCTCTTAAAATAAATCATCTACTTTTCACTTTGTACTTATTCGTAACATTGATATAATGGTGAAAACATAGTTTTCATTATATCACTCGAGGGGGCTTTCATAATGACATTAAATAAAGCACTTACTATCGCTGGTTCTGACACAAGTGGCGGTGCTGGTATACAAGCAGATTTAAAAACATTCCAAGAACTGGGCGTATACGGAATGACATCTCTTACAACAATCGTAACGATGGATCCACATAACGGTTGGGCACATAACGTATTTCCAATCCCAGCTTCTACATTAAAACCACAATTAGAAACAACAATTGAAGGTGTTGGCGTAGACGCTTTAAAAACAGGTATGCTTGGATCAGTAGAAATTATTGAAATGGTTGCAGAAACAATCGAAAAGCACAATTTCAAAAATGTAGTAGTTGACCCTGTTATGGTATGTAAAGGTGCAGATGAAGCATTACACCCTGAAACGAACGATTGCTTACGTGACGTTCTTGTGCCAAAGGCATTAGTTGTAACGCCAAACTTATTTGAAGCTTACCAATTAAGCGGTGTGAAAATTAATTCTCTTGAGGACATGAAAGAAGCAGCGAAGAAAATCCACGCTTTAGGTGCCAAATACGTACTAATTAAAGGCGGAAGCAAACTTGGTACGGAAACTGCAATCGACGTCCTATATGATGGAGAAACATTCGATCTTTTAGAATCAGAAAAAATTGATACTACAAATACACACGGCGCAGGTTGCACATATTCTGCTGCAATTACAGCAGAACTTGCAAAAGGAAAACCTGTGAAAGAAGCAGTAAAAACTGCTAAAGAATTCATCACAGCTGCTATTCGTTACTCATTCAAAATTAACGAATACGTAGGTCCAACTCACCATGGTGCATATCGTAAATTCGTTGTATCAAAAGAACTTGTCTAATATATAAATAAAAACACTCACAAGGTTCATACATTGCCTCTGTGAGTGTTTTTTATAAGCTTTATGTCTTCCGGTCATCTTATCTTTAAGATGCAGAGCTGACCTTATTTCTACCATTTCGTTTCGAGTAGTATAACGCATCATCCGCCGCTTGAATAAATTGCTCTGATGCCCCTTCATACTCTGAAACCCCTACCGAAACTGTAATTTTTATTTTTGTTCCATCTAACAATTCAAATGAATGTTTTTCAACAGCTATACGAGTTTGTTCCCCAACATGAATTCCATAAGCTATTCCTTTCCTTGGTATCAAAAGCGCAAACTCCTCTCCACCCTTTCGAAAAACCAAATCCGGAAATGCTGACATTTCTCGCAAAATATGCCCTACTTGTTTTAACACTTCGTCTCCCGCTGGGTGCCCATACGTATCATTTACATGCTTAAAATGGTCAATATCTATAAGTAGTAAACAAAGTGAATCATTTTTCAAGTGTTTATTACTAATATGACGATTCATCTCTAAATCAAACTGTCTTACGTTTCCTAGACCTGTCAATGCATCTATCGTTGCGTATTGCTTCATCGTTTGAAATAGCTCATTGGATTGTAAAACATAATTTGCACTTATGAATGTTATGTAACCTGTAATAATACTAGAAATTAAATATAATCCCACTATGTGGATCTCTTTAATTAACCATATATATAACGCTGGGATTAGAATAGATAAAATATATGCGTGTAACCATACCCACTTTTCCCCTAAAGAAAGCTTCATACGCGAAATAAAGATACTCCCTATTCCTATCGCAATGATTGTATAAAAGGCCACTTGAGAAGCTAATGAATAATCCATAAACAACAGTCTAGTTACTAAAATCATAATAATTGTTATGGTACTCGCTATCGGCCCTCCAATAATAACAGCTAGAATAACAGCTAAGTAGCGTAAATCCAATAGGATGGTACCAACACGAACACCGAAATACATTAGTAATATACCTAGTATCCCAGTAAAAATGCCTACTACACATTTCTGCTCAAAAGAGAATCCTTCTTTTAACGGCTTATCTCTTAAAAGCTGACCTCCAACAAAAATAAAGGAAAGAATAATTGTTGTATTTACAAATAAGTCCTTTAACATAAAATGATCTCCTTACTTTTCTATCTATCCCTTTCCTTACTTTATTGTATACGAAATCCCTATAATTCCCAAAGTTTTTATTTATTTTTTGCTGTTCCACGTGAAACAGCAAAAAAATAAAAAGGGCGAAAACTCGCCCTTTTTCATTAACAACAGCGTGATATTTTTCCACCCTTTGCGTTAAATCTTGCTTCTTGTGCCTCAGCAAAAAATTGCTTTTGACATAAAACCTCTTCTTCAGGATGATGCTTTTTCATATGCTCCACATATACTTCATAACTTGGTACCCCAACGAGCAAACTAATAAAGCGTTTTCTTTCCCTCCATACTTGCCACAGCTTTTTAAGCATAGTTCCTCGACTCACTTTCATCTCTCGGAATATATGGTGCCTCCTTTAACGGCATTGGCTTATTTCTTAATACTTGTATCCAAATTCGAAGTGCTGAAATTAACACAGCGATTACAACTATCATAAAAATCCCACAAATCGCTGCATCAATATAATCATTGAAAATAATTTGCTTCATTTGAGCGACATTTTTAGCTGGCGCTAACACTTTTCCCTCATCTAATGCTCTCTGAAATACCTTTGCATGCGATAGAAATCCAATTTTAGGATTTTCATGAAATAGCTTTTGATACCCGGCCGTCATTGTTACAATCAGCAACCCGACAGTTGGAATAAGTGTTACCCAAACGTACGCCTTTTTTCCCATTTTGAACAAAATTGTCGTTCCAAGTAATAATGCAATACCTGCTAGCATTTGATTTGCAATACCGAAAAGTGGCCATAATGTATTAATTCCACCGAGCGGATCTATTACCCCTTGGTATAAGAAATATCCCCACCCTAATACACATAATGTTGTAGCGATTACATTCGCTAATGTAGAATCCGTTTTCCCAAATGGCTTATATACATGCCCTAAAATATCTTGAATCATAAATCGGCCGACACGCGTTCCGGCATCAATCGTTGTTAAAATAAATAGGGCTTCAAAGAGAATCGCAAAATGATACCAAAATGCCATCATGGCCGTTCCACCTATTACTTGTGAGAAAATATATGCCATACCTATCGCTAATGTTGGCGCACCACCTGTACGTGATAAAATCGTTTGCTCTCCAACATTTACAGCGAGATCTTTTAGTTCATTTGGTGTAATAGCAAATCCCCATGAGGAAATAACTTGAGCTGCCTGCGAGACATCTGTACCGATAAGTGCTGCGGGACTATTAATTGCAAAATACGTTCCCGGTGTTAATACACAAGCTGCAATCATCGCCATCGCTGCTACAAACGACTCCATTAACATTGCTCCATAACCGATTGGCTGTGCGTGTCCCTCTTGCTCAATCATCTTCGGCGTCGTACCTGATGAAACAAGAGCATGGAATCCAGACACTGCACCGCAAGCAATAGTAATAAATAAGAATGGGAATAAGTTTCCAGAGAACACAGGACCAGTTCCATCAATAAATTTCGAAACTGCTGGCATTTGTAAATCTGGTGCTACAATTAAGATACCGATTGCTAACCCTACAATTGTTCCAACTTTTAAAAATGTACTTAAATAATCACGTGGTGCTAAAAGCATCCAAACTGGTAATGCAGATGCAATAAATCCATATACAATAAGCATAATAGCAATTGTTTCACCACTAAATGTGAACATACTTGCAAGTGTTGGATTTTCTGCTACATACTGTCCTCCAACAAGAGATAAAATAAGTAGGATAATACCGATTACTGATCCTTCTCCAACACGACCAGGCCTAATATAGCGCATATAAACTCCCATTAAAATAGCGATAGGAATCGTTGCTGCTATCGTAAACATTCCCCAAGGACTTCCGATTAGTGCCTTTACTACGACCAACGCTAATACTGCTAATAAAATAATCATAATTCCTAAAATACCTATCATTGCAATTAGTCCTGTAACAGGTCCAATCTCATCTTTAATCATTTCTCCTAACGATTTACCATTACGTCTCATTGAAGCAAATAAAATAACAAAATCTTGGACAGCCCCCGCAACAACTACCCCAACAATAATCCAAATGGTCCCTGGTAAATACCCCATTTGTGCCGCTAAAATCGGTCCTACTAAAGGTCCCGCTCCAGCAATCGCTGCAAAGTGATGTCCAAACAATACCCACTTATTTGTTGGAACATAGTCTTTCCCATCATTTAATGTATGGGCTGGTGTTTGCCGATTATCATCTAAATTAAAAACCTTTCTCGCTATAAATCTACTATAAAAGCGATAAGCAACTGCATATACACATACGGCAGCTACTAAGAGCCATACAGCATTAATGGTTTCACCTTGTGATAAAGCTATTACCCCAAAAGCACCTGCTCCTACTGCTGTAATAACGCCCCAAAGTAAGATCGATTTCAATGTCTTCACATACAATTCCCCCAATACTATTTCTTAGTGGAGATTGTACTAAATTTTCTGAATATTTAACTTGAATCCTCCCTATCATGAAGGATTTTCAGTTTATCATGTTAAAATACTCTCATTATCTACTATAATTCAATGTTATTTCGAAGGCGTTTTACATAATTACGACTGACTGGAATCGGTTGCTCATCATACCTATCTAAATACAAATTATACGTGCCATTATAATAAGGTTTCAGTTCTTTTACATATGACATATTAATTAAATAGCTTTTATGTACACGTAAAAAATCATATGCATTTAGCTTATTTTCTAATTCCTGAAGTGTATATGTTGAAATATACTGATTATTCGTTGTGTAAATTGAAACAGTTTTATTTTCTTTATTTTTACTTACATATACGATATCTTCTGGAAGAATATATCGTATGCCCTCTTGACTTTCTATCGGTAGTTTTCGCAAATAACTCTTTGCTTTCTCACCTTGTTCTTTACCTATTTTATATAAAAGAAATTGTAAATCTTCTTCACGAAATGGTCGCAATAAATAATAAAATGCTTGGAAACGAAAAGCTGTAATAGATTCTTCTATGTTTTCACCTACAAAAATAAATTTTGTATAGCAATTTATTTCTCGTAATAAACTTGCATATTCAAAACCAGTACCATCTAGTAATTTGGAACTTAAAAAAACAAAGTCTGGTATATGTTTTTTCATCATAAATAAAGATTCTGTTCCTGTCTTTGCTTCAAAACATTCTACATTTCTCATATTTTCAGTGAAATTTTCAGCTAACTCTCTTCTCTCTTCTGCCTCTTCCATAATCAGTAAAATTTTCATTTCTTCAACCACCTAATTCTTTGTCCATATGTCCTGTTGTATACATTCGCTTTTATAAGAAATAATCCCTTTTTCTTACTATACCATTATTTATCTAAAAAAACAGAAAAAAGGAAACCACTTCGGTTTCCTCTCCCCCTTTATCCCGTACTAACTGCCTATAAAGAGCCGAGTAGTGTAGGATGATAAACGATCCAGGATACGTTTAAATTTTCACTTTATACTAATTCTCGTTGCTTCGTTTCCTGTCCAAGTATTATTACAGCGAATACACCAATTAAAATTGATCCACAGAAAATCGTAAATATTAATGATAGTGAAGCTTCTGAGGCAACTAAATATCCCACTAATAGTGGCCCAAGAATACCACCAATACGACCAAATGCTGCTGCCATTCCTGCACCTGTACCACGAATAACCGTTGGATACTGCTCAGGTGTATAGGCGTATAATGCTCCCCAAGCACCTAAGTTAAAGAAGGATAGTAACATACCTGCCACGATTAATACTGTTAATGAATCCGCAACCCCAAACAAATAAGCACTGCAAGCTGTCCCGATTAAATACGTAACCAAAACAAATTTACGACCGAGACGTTCAATAAACCAAGCAGCTGTGAAATATCCTGGAAGTTGAGCTAATGTCATAATAAGTACGTATTGGAAACTTTTTATTAAACTAAATCCTTTTAGCACCATTACACTCGGTAACCAAAGGAACATTCCATAATAGGAAAAAACAACACAAAACCATAGAATCCATAGCATAATTGTTGCTTTACGATATTCCCCAGACCAAACTGATTTTATATTTTCAATAACAGATGGCCTTTTTTCAACTTTTTGGAACCTTGGGGAATCCGGTAAATTCCATCTTAAATATAAAGCATATAATGCTGGAACTGCACTCAATACCATCGCAACTTCCCAACCATATTTAGGAATAACAAAATACGAGATAAGAGCTGCAATTAGCCATCCACCTGCCCAAAAACTTTCTAATAAAACAACAATTTTCCCACGCTCATGCGCTTCAACACTCTCTGATACTAGTGTAGAGGCAACCGGAAGCTCTCCGCCAAGCCCCATACCAATTAAAAAGCGTAAAACGAGAAACATCGCAAGTGTTGTTGTTAATGCAGTTAAACCACTACCGATAGAAAATAATAATAATGTAATAATAAAGACTGATTTTCGCCCTATTTTATCTGATAGTATCCCAAAAATAAGCGCTCCTACTGCCATACCGATTGAGTTAATACTGCCTATCCAGCCCATTTCTTGCGTACTTAATCCCCAATCCTTTTGCAAGGCTACCATTACAAATGAAAGCATTCCAACATCCATTGCATCAAATAGCCATCCAAGCCCAGCTATACCAAGTAGTTTGCGCTTCGAAATTTCTTTTACCTTGCCCACTAGAAGTCCTCCTCACACAGGTGTCTTTACACATAATTTTACATGTGTGAATTGTATAAGTAAAATACTTTTGTGTAAAAAATTCTCCTTCATCATTCCCAAAAAGTAAAACGTCTATCCCGATTGGTGAGAGCTAATAATCAGTTGGGATGCCTCACTGATTAAAGTTTCAATTTATTAAAAATGAACAAATAAAAAAAGCAGCGATATTTCGCTACTTTTTCGAACGCATTACTTCTTTTAAAAATTCCGCTAATACTAACTGACGACGCCAGCGTGTTGGATTACTGCATAATCTATAAAACCACTCTAAATGAATCGCTTGAATCCATTTTGGTGCACGTTTTACCTCTCCAGCCCATACGTCTAAACTTCCACCCACTCCAACAGCCATTTTCGTTTCTAAACGATGCTTATTGTTTTGGATAAAGTTCTCTTGTCTCGGGAAACCAAGTGCAACAAGTAATAAATCTGGTTTTGCTTCTTGAATGCGAGAAATAATATTCTCTTCGTCTTCTTGTTTAAAATAACCATCTTGTATACCGGCGATGGATACAGCTGAATATGTCTTTGTTAAATGATCTGCTGCCGCTTGTACAACATGCGGCTTTGCACCTAATAAGAAAACAGATACCGGCTTACTATCTTCTGATAACTTCGCAAGTAAATTACACATTAAATCAAAACCTGCTACACGTTCTTTTAAAGGTGTACCAAGCATCCCGCTTGCCTTTACAACCCCAATACCATCAGGTGTAATTAAATCTGTATTCAATAATGTTTGATAGAACTTTTCATCCTTTTTTGCGCACATAACAATTTCAGGGTTTGCTGTTACTACCTGAAACGTATGAATTCGCTCCGCTTCTAGTTGTTCTTTTAAATATTGGACCGTTTCATCCATTGTCATTGTAGAAAAAGGAACGCCTAGAATATCAACTGTTTGTACTGCCATAGTTAACTATCCTCTCTATCATTACAAGTTTTTCGCTATTAATTGCTTATATGTTTCCCTTGTATCTTCATATAGTTTTTGAAGTGAGAAGTTCATAGTAGCATGCTCATAAATATGTTTACCCATTGCTGCTAACTCTCCAGTTTTCCACTTATCATACGCTTCTTCTAAAGCTAATGCTAATGCCTTTCCATCACCTGTTGGCACAATCCATCCGTAAGTTTCATCTACGATTAATGGTTCAATTTCTCCAGCCCTAGTCACAAT
Source organism: Bacillus cereus group sp. BfR-BA-01356 (assembly GCF_022663635.1). NCBI lineage: Bacteria > Bacillati > Bacillota > Bacilli > Caryophanales > Bacillaceae > Bacillus > Bacillus cereus group sp. BfR-BA-01356. The sequence continues at coordinate 27,650 of NZ_JAKUFX010000016.1, forward strand.
TGATGGTACGCGTTGATTTGCCGCTTCTAATAAAACTAGTGGGAACCCTTCACTATGGGAAGTTAATAAATTTACATGTGACGACGCAAATAATTGTTTTACATCTTGACGATGTCCTAAAAACTCTACTTTATCGTTAATCCCTTTTTCAGTAGCTAATGACTTTAGATTTTCTTCTAATGGGCCATCGCCAACTAATAATACTTTAATTTTCTCTAATTTTGTTTGTTGTAACGCATCGAATAAAACTTCATGTCCTTTGACAGGATGTAATCGTGCTACTTGGATTGCCGTAAATACATCTTCATCAATATTGAACATTTCTTTTTTATTATAGCCTTCTGCTTTTTCCTTATCGTATTCAATTCCATTATAAATAACATGCATCTTTTCATTTGAAATACCTAATGCTGCCAGGCTTTTTTTCAATCTATTTGTTACAACGAAAAATAAGTCTATATTTTTTAAGGCTTTCAAATTTAATTTCGTAAAAATCCAACCTTTTAAGCCCTGTTTAGTAAAGTCTTGAAATGGATCACTATGAATAGTCGTTACCCATTTTGCCTTTATTCTCTTTTTCATTAAAGAAACATAGAAATTAGCCCTAGGGCCATGTGTATGAACTACATCAAATTTTTCTTTATTAATAAATTCACTTATATTCTTTAAAATGGATAAATCATAGCGCGATTTTTGTGAAAACACATGGACTTTTATCCCTAACTCCCTTGCTTCCTTCGCAACAATTCCATCTTCAAATACTGCTAATTCTACTTCACCAGTTGGAAACTGATCGAGAAGTGAAATAATATGTGTTTTCCCTCCCCCATCTTCTGCTCCTGCATTCATATGCAATATTCTCATATTTTTTCCTCCTTTAAATCCTCGCTACGTTTCCATCTATTTTTATTTTACTGTACTAAAAAATAAAAGCTAACAAAAGTTAGCTTTTATTTTTATCATTCAATTTCTAGGTCTACTATTAGATAAGCTAACACCACTACAAAGTAAATCCCAACTCCTGGTGCTGTTAAAATATGTCCTGCAATATAAGCAATACCTAACGCTAACAATAAGCTTGCTGAAATCATTCCATATTTTATATTGAATATGTCCTTAAATCTCGTAGCAAATGCTAGTAAAATTCTTAGCCCGTAATAAATAAATGGAATCATTAGTAATACAAAGCCAATAATCCCGAAATCATAAAACCAATCATGGAAGTCCATTTCAATTAGTTTTGGATCTGGCTGCTTTTGTTCATTGTATTTAAAGTTACCTGCATAACCCATTCCTAATAACTTTTGTGACATTGGCGCTTCTTTAAAGAACTGCTTATGTCTTTCTTCATATACTTGACGTCCACTGAAAATAAGATTTTCTTGATTTTCTTTCTTTTGCTCTTTCTCAAGCTCTTTCTTAACTTCCTCTTCTATCTTCGCCTTTTCTTCTGGCTTTTCAACTTTATGATGATTTTCTTCTTTTGCTTTAAGTTCTTGCTCTTTTTTCAGCTTCTCTTTAATTTCTTTTTCTTTTTGACCTTGCTGTGCCACATTTTGCTCTGATAAATAATTATTGTGAATACCCATATTTTGTGCTAATGGTGTTTGTTTAAACGTCCCAACTACACCAGCTAATAGGACCATAGCAATTACTGCATTAAGCGCAAGGGATTTTTTGTTCGGATTTTTTCTATCAAATAATAATTGTAGTACAATGATTCCGATTGCTGCCCCTAACGTAGCACCAATTGAGCCCATTCCAACTTTTGTACCGACTTGAATTAGCGAATAAATCATTAAAAGTGATGGAATCCAATATAAAATGTGTTTCCAGCTCTTTGTTTTTTGAATAGAATATAGTACCACAATAGGGAAAATAATAGCTAAGATTGAACCTAGTTCATTCCCTGCATAGAACCAACCTCGAGAACCAACCTTCATCCATTCATAACTACCAAAGTCAGTAAATGTTGAAATAGAAATAACCATAATTGCGTTAATGATTAATGTAGAATATACAATACTATTTCGAACCTTATCACTAATATTAACTGTCTTTTTCAATGATTTTAAAGCTAAAATGTATGATCCCAGCATGATATATATATATAATGCTTTCGCAACAAATTTAACCTCTTCACCAAGTACAATAGGATTTTTAACTAGTTTGTTATTAATAAACCCTATCCCTAAAACTCCGGCTAATAATATAAGATAAATTAAAAACTTTCTATTTTCCTTCTCTTTTGCCTGAATTAAAATGTAAATACCACCAACAGCCATAATAAGGAATCTTACTAAAATTCCAACGGTAGCATTTGACTTTAATAAAGTGATGCTAAGAGACGTTAATAAATCTAAAACAGGCTGTAAAATAATAAAAAAGAGCAAAAAATGCTCAAATCTAACCCTAGCTTGATTTGCTAACATTCCAAGACCTCCATACAAAATCTTAACATTATCTTTTAATCATAATTTTTTATCATTCAAACACACCTAGCAATTATAACATAACTCATATTCAAATCGAGAACTATTTTTCCAGCTAAAACTAGCCAGGACAAGTATTAATAAGTAATAGAAATCATCGTCCTTTAGCTATACTCCCCTATTTTTACAAAATCTATCTAACAACCATCCCCTTATTTTTGTCAGTATATACATATTTTTTTATCATTTTATACAAATATAAACATCCCACCTCTAATTGTAATATTTTACCAAATGAACAACATCAAAAAATGTAAAATTAATCTTTTCATATCTTTTTCAGATTACTTTATGGTTATTTTCCAAACATTTTCAAACGCTTTCTTTATGAATTTTATCCGTTTTTCTACATGTAGCGAAAAGTAATTGTTATTTCCAATACTTTAGTGTATATTTTTTCTCTGGAACATCTTTAAGAGGAAGGGATTAAGGCCATGTTATTAATCGATATATTTACGTTTCTTGGCATTATCGCCGCTGCCATTTCTGGTACATTAGTTGGTTTAAAAAAAGATTTAGATTTATTTGGTGTCCTTTGTTTAGCTGTAGCCACTGCGCTCGGCGGCGGTATTATTCGTGATATCATGATTGGTAACCTGCCCCCTGTCGCATTTGTAAAACCCATTTACTTTTTCGTAAGTGTATTATCAGCATTATTTACTTGTATGTTTTTTGAGCGTATCAATAAACTTCAAGTCGTTATTATGCTTTCTGATGCTGTTGGCTTAGGCGTTTTTACAGCTATTGGTGCAAATGCGGCAATGTCACATCATGTTGACGCCTCATTTCTAGTTGTTTCAATGGGAGTCATTACAGGTATTGGAGGCGGTATTTTGCGTGACATTTGTGCTCAAGATATCCCTTACGTATTCCGAAAAGAGATTTACGCAATCGCTTCTATCTTAGGAGCAATTAGCTTCCTAATCACACACGCTATGGGGGCGCACGTATTAGCTTTCTATGTTTGTTTATTAGTAACATTCGTTATTCGTGTCGTCACTGTAATATATAATGTGCATTTCCCTGTTTTCTTTAAAACACATGCTAAAATTAATAAAGGCCATTAAGAGAATTCTAGATAGAATTCTCTTAATTTATATACTATTCAACGAACTAATATAGAGTAATTATATATAAGCATATATAATTACTCTATATTAGTTTTAAAATTGAAAACGTTTTATATACAGGGGGAAGAATGATGCTTGGGGTTTTCAAAAAAAATATTAATAAAACAAATGCCAGTATAATCGAATTAAGTAAGAACCAACAAATAACTTTTAATGTACCTACTAATTCTGAATTAAAAATTCAAATGGATATGCTACATATTTCAAAAGAAGATTTACAAGTTGTAAAAGTACTACAGCCTTTTATTTATGCAGAAATTGATTGGATTACTGAAAAATTCTATGCCAACATTACAAAACAACCTAATTTAATTACTATTATTGAGCGTTACAGCTCTATTCCAAAACTAAAACAAACTTTAAAAACACATATTAAAAAATTATTCAGCGGTAATATGCATGAAGATTTTATTGAACAGCGTGTTAGGATTGCCAAAAGGCATGTACAAATTGGTTTACATCGAAAATGGTATACTGCTGCTTATCAAGAATTATTCCGCTCTATCATGAAGATTTTGCAAACAAAAATAACGACAATCGATGATTTTTCATATTCTATAAATGTTATAAATAAATTATTCACTCTTGAACAAGAACTTGTTCTTGCAGCTTATGAATCTGAATATGAAAGAATGCAAAAAGAGCATGAGAAAGAAAAAGAATTAACTGCTATGACAATTACGCATATCGCAACAGAACTAGCTGCTGTATCTGAAAAAACAAGCTCTTCTATTCAAAAACTAACCGCCAAATCTGAAACTATTGTAGAGATTGCTAAAACAGGTACATCATTAGCTACAACATCTGAAGAAAAAGCGAATAAAGGGAAAGAACAATTAAACCAGCAAAACAAACGAATGGGATCTATTCAAATGAATATGGAAACGATTATTACAGATACTCATGAACTTCTCAATATTTCTAACAAAATTAATGAAATCATAGATATTGTTAAATCGATTGCGGAGCAAACAAATTTACTCGCACTAAATGCTGCTATTGAGTCGGCACGTGCTGGAGAATTTGGGAAAGGGTTTTCTGTTGTTGCTGGCGAAATCCGAAAATTATCAGAGCAAACGAAAGAATCTATATTTAACGTTACAAAGCTCGTCGAAAAAACAAATGAACAAATTACTCGTGTCTCGTCTTCTGTGAAACAAATTAGCTCTCTCGTATCGGAAGGAACAGATAGTATGTCGGCAACAGATCGATACTTCCAAGAAATCGTAAAAGATATGTCTAACTCAAAAGAACAGAATAAGAAAATTGAACACGAACTACAAGCTATTTCACAAGTAATGAAAGGAATTCAAGATGATTCCTCACAAATGGCTCTAACAGCCGATAATTTGCAACTAGAACTAAATCGATAAGATGAAATTTAGTAGTCAAGCATACTTTTCATCTGTACTAACTACTAAATTTCATCTTCCATCAAAAAAAGAATCCAGAATGGATTCTTTTTATTTTCTGAAAAATTTTTTTTGACAATACACATAACTCATATAAACACCAAAGCTCTGCAAAATAAACAATGCTGGCATAATTACATTGTAATATGCCATATCTACTTGGAAGAGCTTTAACAATACGTATCCACTAATTAAAAATAAGAACAACATATATCCCTCATTTTGTTGTTTCTTAATAAGGAAGTGTAATAGAGCTATAGTCATAAACAATGTTACGGCTATATATATCAGTTTTTCATATTTGAAAAGAATAGAATTTATCCCCTCATCTGAAAACTGATTTATCATCGGTTCTAAAAGTTTAAATCTTTCTCCCTCAATCTCTTTTAACTTTTGATCAATATGCTCTGTTACACTTTGATTTTTCGATATTTTTTCTTCATGTTGCGTTTTTCCAATTAAAACAGATTGAACATACGTCTCATTCGCAATCGTATATTGTGACATTCCCATTGTCTTAATTCCATAATTCACACCAAAATGGGCACTATAAAATAGAATAAGTATCCCCATCATCTTTAGTAACACCTTTTGTTTCGTTGCTGATTGAAATACTTCGATTAATAATACATATAACGTGATAAAAATAGGAAGAAATAATCCCATTGGGAAAATCATATTACTAAATGCAAATAAAATCGCTGAAAACACCCACATATAAGGATGATCTAATCCTTTATATAAAAGTATGTAACAAGCAAAATAAAATAAAAATATTGCAAGTGACTCAGGAGTTAATACGGAACTCATGAATATATTTGGAATATACAGAGCATAAAAGATAGAAGCAATACGACCGCATTCTTCTCCAAAAACCATTGCTGCAATACGATAAATAAAAAATGCGGTTCCTGCGCAAAATAACACATTAAATAGTTGTAAAGCGAATAATGTATCACCAAATATACGAATAATTACTGACTCATATATAATAAAAGGCAAATGAGTTACAGTCTCTATATTATTACCAATTGCAATCTGCTTTGCAGACTCATACATCACTTTCATATCACCAATTATTGGAGCATCTACAAATAACAGCATACTAAGCCTCACAACTATAGATATACTTATAAGAAAAATAAGAAATTGTTTATCTGTAAAACGATATTGTAGAATTGATGCCACTAACAAAATAAGTATGACGAAAATTGCCAATATGATTGTTACACTTGTTGTACTTCCTCCAAAGAATTGCTTACTTGTCTCAAATGCTGCCCAACAACTATAAACAAAAAATGCGAACATCGCACCGATCGTAATTTTATTGAAGAAAGATGAAAAATTTGTTTGTATATGATTCATATGTCCATTGCACCTCTATTTCCATTCATAACAAAACGATTCTATCATGAATGGGTACACGGCTGATAGAGAATTTCTATGACAAATACATAGTCATTACTTTTTACTTGCAATGTAAGCGAATCCTCTTTTACACTACATTTTAGATAAAATAAATTTTCTTTCAGTTACATGAATACAAATACAGAAGTTTAAATAATACTCTTTTGGACTACACTTTACTTCATTAAATATCTAATATGAGTACTAAGCTTACACATATTATTCTGATTGAAAACAGACTATAGGGGCTGAATATATGGAAAAGAAATTCATGCGAGAATCTAAAGCAATTAAGACAACACGTGTTTTTCCTAACGATTTAAATAATCACCAAACACTTTTTGGGGGGAAATTATTAGCAGAAATTGATAGTATTGCTTCAATTGCGGCTGCAAGACATAGTCGTAAACATTGCGTAACAGCATCTATTGATTCAGTTGATTTTTTAACTCCAATTCACCAAGCTGATTCTGTTTGTTATGAAGCATTCGTATGTTATACAGGGAAATCTTCAATGGAAGTTTTCGTAAAAGTAATCGCAGAAAATTTATTAGCAGGCGAGCGTAGAATTGCTGCTACTTGCTTCATTACATTTGTAGCAATAAAAGATGGAAAACCTTCGTCCGTACCACAAGTACTACCTGAAACTGAGGAAGAACATTGGTTATACACAACCGGTTCAGAACGTGCGGAAAATAGAAAAAAAGGACGTTTAAAAAGCAAAGAAATGGCTGAGGTTTTAACTTTAAATAAACCTTGGAATATTTAATACAATACTCTTCCATATACATGCACAGATTTTTTCTTCCTTGCATGTATTTTTTTATACAAAATATCACCTCTTACCATTTTATTCTCAATCTGTTCTCCTAAATCATGCACCAGCTTTTCCTTTATTTTGTTATACTGTTAATGGTATATTAAATAAAGTTCGTTTAAAAATAACCATAATATGATTAAGTATATAAGGGATGGTGCGGTAATGACTATTGAAGTACCAATTTCAATACCAAAAACGTTAATTATTATTCCAGCGTATAACGAGGAAGAAGCAATTGCAGATACATTAACAAGATTATTAAAACTAAAACAGCATTTTACAGGATTAAGCATTTGTGTTATTAATGATGGATCACACGATAAAACAGCTCAAATCGTACAAGATTTTCCTGTTCACCTTGTGAATTTACCATATAACCTAGGTATTGGCTCAGCTGTACAAACTGGATATAAATACGCATATGAGAACGGATATGATATTGCGATTCAGTTCGATGCTGATGGACAACATAATCCAGATGATTTATATAAAATTATAAAGCCAATCGCTGAAGATGAATGCGATATGGTGCTAGGGTCACGTTTTACAGAAAAAACAGCATATAAAGGTAGTATTTCCAGAAGGATCGGTATTTTTTATTTTACTGCCCTATTGAAAGTACTAACAAAACAAACATTTATGGATCCAACTTCTGGATATCGTGCTATCAATCGAGAAGTAATTAAAATTTTTGCACACAACTATCCAAAAGATTATCCAGAACCAGAAGTTCTTATTCATTTAAAAAAGAAAAAACTTCGTATTAATGAAATATCTGTAAATATGCAAGAGCGACAAGGTGGACAATCTTCTATCACACCTTTTAAATCTGCATATTACATGATTAAAGTAAGTCTTGCTATATTGATGCAAAAAATCGTGAAAGGTTGATAATAAATGCCTATAATTACCTTTTCATTCATCTTTATTTTATTATTATTATTATTAATTATTAATTCCATTCGCCGTGGAACTTTAGAAACGAAATATGCTGTTTTATGGATTTTCGTTTGTATTGCAATGGCTATTTTAAGTTCTACCGATAAAATTATAAACTGGATTGGAAAACTATTAAAAGTAGAATATCCCCCTTCCATTTTATTCTTATTTGGACTATTATTCTGTTTCATCTTAATTTTTGACCTAACAAGAAAAATTTCTAAACAACATCATCAACTTGTAACATTAACACAAGATTATGCGTTACTAAAGCAAAAATTAAATGCAACTGAGCCAGACAAAGACTAACCTAATATTTCATAGCTAATATAAAAAACCTCTTAATTTATTGCAAAAATTAAGAGGTTTTTTATTATTAATAATAATTTATTCGCCTTCACAATCGTTACGATAGATACATCCTACTTAACTAATAAGTTAAAATGACATGAATAAGAAGTTATATGCAATAGACATGATAAAGCTGTTTGAAATACGAGAATTAACCATAAGAATCTAACTTCCCGCCACCTTTTTAATAGAAAGTTGATTTACAAAGTTTATATGCGTTAAACTTATACAGATGTTCTTGTAATCTTCTTCCTTTCAAAAGGCTTGTATATATGATGCAAGACATAAAAAACTTGAGGAGATAAAAATTCTATGATGGAACAAAAGCAACTTGTTTCTGTTGTCATACCCCTGTATAACACGGAAAAATATATTGAAGAAACGATGCAGTCAATACTAGATCAAACATATAAAAATATCGAAATTGTAATTGTAGATGATGGAAGTAAAGATCAATCACCTTCTATTGTGAAAAATCTTGCTGAAAAATATCCAGGGCAAGTAAAATACGTTCATCAAAAAAACCAAGGTGTTTCAGTAGCTCGTAATACGGGTATTGAAAATGCTAGCGGAGAATATGTCGCTTTTCTTGATAGCGATGACTTATGGCATCCAACTAAAATTGAGAAGCAAGTCGAAAGTATGCATAAAAACAACATGGACGCTTGCTATTGTGGTTATATGAATTTCTACGAAGAAACAGGCGAGAAGGTTGAACATACAACAAACTTTATTAAAGGTGATATGGCAAAAGCATTCCTAACGCATCAAGTTGTTGCTCAAACAAGTACTTGGATTTTCAAACGATCCATCGTAATGGATCATAACATTCGTTTTACACCAGAATGTAGTTGGGGCGAAGATTTAGAGTTTTTATTTAAACTTATGAGTGTGACAAATGTATGTTATGTCCATGAATACTTAACTTATTATAGAATCTTATCAGAAGGAAATCTTTCTTCTAAGTATAAAGATTATGAATTAAAAACGACAAAAGAGCTGGAAGTATTCAATCGTATGAAGGAATGGGTACATAATAAATCTCAAGATTTCATTACAAAAGATTCTCAGTTACTTATTGAAATTCTTGAGACTTATTTATTCCCTTATACAGTCATCAATAACGCTTGTATATATATTAAAGAAAACTCTCAATTAGATAAATCACAAGTTCAATTAATCAAAAAAGATATAAAGAAATATTGCCGTAAAATCTATTCAAAGAATGGAAAACGTAGTAAAAAACTATATGCAATGCTTTGGTTTGTACGAATTAAATTTCTGTTTTCTTAAACTGAAAATATAACGATACTCTCTCTTTCTGTGAACAAATCAAATTTACAAATAGGACAAGCTAACCGGGTCCTAAAGAATAGAAAGGTCTTTTCTCATGAAAACAAATAAAATTCTAAAAAACGCATCCTACCTGTTTGTAGGAAACATTACTGTCCGTTTTGTACTGGCTATTGCAACAATTTTCTTTGCAAGGTATGTTTCTCCAAGTGATTACGGTATGTTTACAACTGCGTTAGCAGTTTCAGCTGTTATTTGTTACTTTACAGATGCAGGTTTAACACATACGTTTATGCGTGAAGGAACGAGAAGCGATGCTAATATTAGCGTGCTAATAAGTAGTTACTTACGTATTCGTTTAATATTAGCTATCGTAATTTCTGTACTTTTCGCTATTTTTGCCCAGTTCTTCTATCCCGATGCTTACTTACGCGCGATGGTATATTGGGTTGTTCTACCAACAATGTTCGGAGCAACCTTACAAGGTGTTGGAATGGCTTACTTCCAAGTAACAGAACGCATGCAATTTACAGCTATTATTTCTGTACTACAAGGTGTAACTGCTGCTGCTGCCCTATTACTAGGGATGTCTTTCCAATGGTCACTTATGATGGTTGCTGCCATGTACGGGGTATCTAGTCTTGTAACAGGTGTTATCGCCTTTATAATGACAATACGTTATACGAAGGTCCATAAGGGTTGGGATAAAGGCATTTTAGATCAACTACTTATTTTTACAATCAATGGCATCATCATTATGCTCTTACCACAATTGGGCCCTATTATATTAGAAAAGGTTTCAACGTATAATCAAGTTGGATTCTTTGGTGCTGCATCTAAAATACCTGCTGTACTATATCAAATACCTGGGGTAATTGCAGCGGCCTTTTATCCAAGGCTTTTTGCTTTTGGTAATGAGAAAAATATTGAAGAACATAGAAAATTATCAAGTTTTGAATTAAAACTTATGTCTTTTTTAGGAATGGGAATTTCTATCCCCTTTATTGCGGATCCAAGTTTCTGGATTGTTAGTTTATTAGGAGAAGAATACGCTCCCGCCGGTGACGCTCTTGCTATTCTAGCGTTTATGGTTATTTTACAATCAATTAACTATCCACTAGCCGATAATTTAACAACGATTGGCCAGCAATGGAAACGTGCAACAACAATGACTATTGGATTAGTTGTTGCCATCATAGGTTATATTGTATTAGGTAGTAAATATGGAATGATGGGGGCAGCTGCCGCAGCTATCCTTACCGAAATTACACTATTAATCGGATTTACCCTCTTTATTCGTAAAGGCATGCAATTATTAGTTAAAGGAATTATATTTAATTCCTTAGCCTTTATTATTAGTTACGGTATATACCGAATTGCATTAATCAACTTACCGCCACTAATTGCTTTAACTCTTACTGGTATACTATACGGTATAATTGGAATTGGAATTGATCCTCAAATACGTGGATTTGTTTTAGGGTTTATAAAACAAAAGCTCATTCGCAAACATGCTTAAAAGCAAAAAGCTTTTCCTATTTAAAAATGGAAAAGCTTTTTGCTTTTTTTATATACCATCATTTTTCTTCAGTAAAAAAATGCTATATATTCCAGCTCAAATTGACTTACTTTCTGAAAATGCCTTATACTAAATTATATATAAACTATGAAATTCAACGCTTGTAAAAATATATATGCTTCAACAAAAATATATATTTTCTCATGTTAAAACTAAAGAACACACCTTTAAAAATTGGTGTGTTTTTATATGCTACCTAAAAACTAGTTGCTACATGTAACGACTTTCAAAGGAGGATTATCAATTTTTATGAGCATAAAGCCGAATAATAAATTCTTTTCCAAGAAAACAATGATAATTATACCAATATTATTATTGTGCGCTTTTGCTTTTCATTATTTCTTTTTAACATCTAATCAAGCCTTTTCTGGTACAGGGGATGCGTTACGTCAATTTGGCTTTTTTACGTTTCTTCTACAACATGCCTTTAAAGATGGCAACCTTTTTTGGTCTTTTGATTATGGATTAGGTGGAGATTTATTTGGAGAGTTTAGTTATTATTACAGCACATCACCGTTTTTCTGGATTACACTGTTACTACCTAAACTAAGTCTTGAGCAAGTGTATGACGTGAAATTATACATGAGTATTTTAAAAAACTTTTTAGCTATGGTATTCATGTATGGTTCTTTACGTTACCATAATAAAACAGCATTCTCATCTTTTGTTGCTGCTATTATATATGGTGGCTGTATTACTTTCATCCGCCACTCTTTACTATGGGATTTCATGGCTGATGCCATTGTATTTTTACCATTAGTAATATGGGGACTTGATAAATATATTATTGAAAAGAAGCACGGCCTTTTCCTAATCGCTGCTACTTTAATGTTAGCATCAAACTTTTATTTTGCTTTTATCACAAGTATTTTCATATTTATTTATGCATTATTCCAATACTTTGCGACACAACAAAATAAAACGATTGTCTCTTTTCTAACTTATTATATTAGAATCGGTTTATTGTACGGATTATCACTCGGTTTAGCCGCCGTTTGCTTCCTCCCATCAGTTAATGCCGTATTTAGCGCTGATCGACTATCAAAAAAGTTTGAGATACCATTATTATTTGAAGATAAATTTTATAAAGATTTAATGGAAAATATTTTCTTCATGTATAATGCTGAAAATCATCAATTAGCTTTACCAGCTTTAATTTTATTCTTAATCGTATTTGGAATGTTTATACGTGATAAACTCGTTAAGAATAAAGTATTCTTTACGTTATTCATGTTCATTCTGTTTATGCTTCCATATACATATTCTATGTTTAATGGTTTTTCAGCAATGCAATCTAGATGGTTTTATTTATTTGTATTTGTAATTGCCCAAACAATTGCATACATTCTAGATTGGATGATTATTCATAAGAAAGACTACAAATTACCTTATTTAATAAGTTTATTAGTGTCTATTGGATTATTCATTTATGCATTTTATAGAAAGGCAAATATAAATGTAACTGATAAACCTTTACAAGACGTTGATAACATTTTACTCGGAACTGTCGTTCTTTCTGTTATTACAGTATGTTTATGGCGTTATATTTCTAAACCTTTCATACAATTTTTAGTTGTATTGAACGTACTCGTTAGCACAATTTCTATGAATTATATGTATGCGAATAATATACTTAGCACAGTTTACGGACAGAGCCAGATTTCAACTGAAAAGTTACACGAACCAGGCTATGATAATCAAGAAGAAATTGCTGCAATTCGCTACATACAAGAAAATGATAAAGACTTTTATCGTATTCTTAATCCATATAGCGAATATAACACACCAATGCTACAAGGATATCATGGCGTAAGTACGTATCAAAGCTTGGTTAATTATTATGTCCATGACTTTATGAAAAATAAATATGGCGTATTCCAAATGTACGATACACCTTCAATGTTTTATCAAGCTGATAGTCGACTACTACTCGAAAATATGCTAGGTATAAAATATCGCGTATTAAGTGCTGATACAGATTCAAAGAATGTACCTTATGGATATAAACTATTACAGCAAGTAGGACCATATAATATTTACAAAAATGACTATGCTTTACCGTTAGGATATGTATATGATTCGGCTATAAGTGAAGAAGAATTTTCTAAATTAAACTTCGCTCAGCGTGATCAATTATTATTACATGCTGTTGTCGTTAATAATACAAAAGAATTTTCATTAAACCATTTTAATAAACAAGACCTTAAATCAAAGGCAGTATCTATTAAAACGGAAAAAGCAAAATTCGAAAACATGAAAAAACAAGAAAATAAACTAATTGTTCATGGCTTTGGAAATATGATTGTACCTATCAATTATCCTGATACACCTGGTGATCTGCTGATAGAATTAAAATTAAAAAATGCAGGCACATTCAATGCAACTGTTAATGGAAAAACGATAGGAAAAGGGGACGATGCTGGTGCATACTCTTATCCGTTAGAAAGGTTTGTTTACAATTTGGGCAATGAGCGTCCAGAAAACCTAACTATCTCTATTGATATGGCAGGTGAGTATGAATTAGGTGACTTGCAAGCAAATATTGTAAACTATGAAAGTATACAAAAAGAAACAAAAAAACTAACTGAAAATAGGCTTGAAAATATTTATTATAAGAACAATTATTTAAAAGGGGATATCAAATCAAATAAAGACGGGCTCTTATATCTATCTGTCCCATATAGTAAAGGCTGGACTATAAAAATTGATGGGAAAGAAACAGAATTTACGAAAGCGAATTCTGCCTTTATCGGTGTTCCAATTACAAAAGGTTCACATGTAATCGAAATGACTTACGTTACACCTTACTTCAAATTAGGTATGACTATATCAATCATCTCACTAATTATCTGTATAGCTTTACTAATTTTCAAAAATCCAAAAGCACGACGAAAATTTTCTTTTAAAAAGCAATAATGAGCACTTAATGAATCATGAAGCTATCTATTTAGATAGCTTCCTAAAATAATATCTAAATATTATTTTAATCCACTACAAACAAGGAGTGTCAAACATGACCCTTTCAATAGTTGTACCATGCTACAATGAAGAAAAGGTGCTTCGAGCCTTTTATTCAGAGACTTCCCTTGAAATTCATAAATTAACTACCGATTATGAATTTGTTTTTGTTAATGATGGTAGTAAAGATGATACTTTAAATATTTTACGTGATTTAGCTAGTGCAGATTCATCGGTACACTACATATCATTTAGTCGAAACTTCGGAAAAGAAGCTGCAATGTTAGCTGGTTTAAAATATGCTACAGGCGATGCAATTGTTATTATGGATGCTGACTTACAACACCCTCCTACGTTAATAAAAGAACTGTTAGAAGGATATAACGACGGCTACGACCAAGTCATTGCAAAAAGAACAAGAACTGGTGATTCACCCGTTCGCTCTTTCGTCTCTCGTCTTTACTATAAAGTGATGAATAAATTTGTAGATATTGAATTAGTAGACGGTATTGGTGACTTTAGACTTTTAAGTCGAAGAGCAGTAGATTCTTTATTATCTTTAAGTGAATACAACCGATTTTCAAAGGGCTTATTTTCTTGGATCGGTTATAACGAATTAATCATTGAATATGAAAATGTATTACGTTCTGATGGAGAGAGTAAATGGACCTTCTCGAAATTATTAAATTATGGAATTGATGGTGTAATTTCATTCAATAATAAACCGTTACGTCTATCTATATATCTTGGATTACTAACAACCATTTTAGGACTTTTATACGTAATCACTACGTTCGTTCAAATCATCCTCGGTGGTGTGGAAGTTCCTGGTTACTTTACTCTCATTTCCGCTATACTATTTATTGGCGGTATTCAACTCATATTCCTAGGTGTTATTGGTGAATATATCGGTCGTATTTATTATGAAACAAAACGTAGACCGCATTTTATTGTAGCTGAAAAGAAAGTTAGTGAAGTTAAACAAAAGGCATAACCAAAAAGTTACTTCTGTAGGAGAAGTAACTTTTTTATATACTAACATTTACAAACACTTCTTTTGAAAAAATATACATTTTGAAATGATAGCATTATATGAAAGAATTTAGTATCATGATTCAAGGTACTATTTCAAGTTGGACGGAGGATACTATGAGCTTATTAACAGTTGAAAAATTAGGACATACATTTGGCGATCGTACATTATTTAAAGATGTATCTATGCGATTATTAGCAGGTGAGCACGTTGGATTAGTTGGTGCAAACGGTGTTGGTAAATCAACATTCATGAATATCATTACTGGTCAGCTTATTCATGACCAAGGTCGCGTAGAATGGACACCGGGCACACATTACGGCTACTTAGATCAGCATACTGTTTTAACACCTGGGCGTACAATCCGTGACGTACTAGCGGATGCATTTTTACCGTTATTCGAAAAGGAAAAAGCTTTAAATGAAGTTACAGAAAAAATGGGAACTGCTACACCAGAAGAACTAGAAGAACTTCTTGAGCAAATGGCAGAAATACAAGATGCACTTGAAGCAGGTGGTTTCTACTTACTAGATATGAAAATTGAAGAGGCTGCACGTGGTCTTGGAATTGATGCAATTGGTTTAGATCGTGATGTTTCAGCATTAAGTGGTGGACAACGTACAAAGGTATTGCTTGCAAAGCTATTACTTGAACAGCCAGAAGTGTTATTGCTTGATGAACCTACTAACTATTTAGACGTTGAACATATTCATTGGTTAACAAATTATTTGAAAGAATATCCACATGCATTCTTATTAATTTCTCATGATACGGAATTTATGAACAAATGTGTTGATGTTATTTTCCATCTAGAATTCACAAAAATGACACGCTATACAGCGACATATGAAAAATTCCTAGAACTAGCAGAAATCAATAAAAATCAACATATAAACGCTTATGAAAAACAGCGCGAGTTTATCAAAAAGCAAGAAGACTTCATTGCAAAGAACAAAGCTCGTTATTCAACGACAGGTCGTGCAAAGAGTCGTCAAAAACAACTTGATCGCATGGAGCTTATTGATCGTCCGGAAACAGCAATTAAACCGGAATTCTCATTTAAAGAAA
The DNA here is from genome assembly GCF_022663635.1 of Bacillus cereus group sp. BfR-BA-01356. Taxonomy (NCBI): domain Bacteria; kingdom Bacillati; phylum Bacillota; class Bacilli; order Caryophanales; family Bacillaceae; genus Bacillus; species Bacillus cereus group sp. BfR-BA-01356. Next base: position 44,132 of record NZ_JAKUFX010000016.1, read on the forward strand.
GTCGTGCAAGTAGTCGCTTCGTCTTTGAAGGTGAAAATGTAGAAATCGGATATACACATCCGCTACTACCAAAGCTATCAATGACGATTGAACGTGGTGAAAAAATTGCTATTGTTGGATGTAACGGTGTTGGTAAATCAACGTTGCTAAAAACAATCTTAGGTAAAATTAAACCTTTAAGCGGTAAAACAAGTCTTGGTGACTTCTTAGAGCCTGCATACTTTGAACAAGAAGTTAAAGCTGATAATATAACACCAATTGATGATGTATGGAATACATTCCCTGGCCTAGACCAGCATCAAATTCGTGCGATGTTAGCAAAATGCGGATTAAAAAATGAACATATTTCTCGCCCATTAAGTCAATTAAGTGGTGGAGAACAAGCAAAAGTTCGTTTATGTAAGCTAATGGGTGAGGAAAGTAACTGGCTATTATTTGATGAGCCGACAAACCATCTTGATGTTACAGCAAAAGCGGAACTTAAGAAGGCTATGAAAGCATATAAAGGAACAATTCTCCTTGTATGTCACGAACCGGACTTCTATGAAGATTGGATCACAAAAGTTTGGGATGTTGAAGAATGGTCTCAAAATAGTAAGTAGTCTTTAAGAAAAAACTCCTTGTGTAGACAAGGAGTTTTTTACTTATTTTTATTAAGAATTTTTTATATTGTAGTATCCTATAAGGCGTAATCGAAATTCTTTTAATTCCGGATACGCCTCTAAATTTGCTAACATACCTCTAATTACCGGAATTCTTGGATTAAGCAATCGTATTTCCGCCTCTAAAACATCTAATGTAACCAACAGCTCATCATCCTCTAATTGATCAGCTAAAGTGCGCTTAAATACAATAATCTCTTTTAAAAAATGTTCTTTAACTTGTTCCTTAATAAGCTCTGATTTACAAAGGAATTCTCCAAGCTTTTCTTCATGTAAAATAGGTTCTTCCGAAGATTCTACTAAGCCATCTACTAAATTATCTACTCTTTTTAAAATAAAAGCAGCTACATACGATAAATCAATTTCTGGTGCTTGTAAAATAATTAATTCTAAATACCCACGGCATATGCCTTCTACCATAATTACTAAATCCAATAAATATGGCATAACCTTTTCACCATAAATGGACAATAAACTATTCCGATAAAATGCATGAGACTCTAACTTCATCCGCATCATAAATTCTTCTACTTCTTTATTAAACGGAATCGCATTTTCTCTCGCATGCATAATAATAAATTCTTTATGCTTTTGTATATCATTAAACTGACAATGTAATTGTTTTGCAAATTTTTCACGTGGTAATAAAGACTCTTGTTCAATATCCAGCATTTTCTTTTGGATTTTGTCATAATAATATCGAAGTGTCGCTAATAAAAGCTCATCTTTCGATTTAAAATATAAGTAAAAAGCTCCCTTAGATATACCACTAGCTGTCACAATTTCCTGCACTGATGTCGCATTTACACCCTTAGTAGCAAATAACTTCATAGCCGATTCTATAATTAAACGCTCTTTTTCTTTCATATCTTCTCTCCTAAATTTAATCTCGCATCTTATTATAAATGTATTATACCATCTCTTTTTATTGACGATTGACCGAACGGTCAGTTATATTATGTATTAGACTGACCAGTTGGTCAATATAATAAAAAGGGAGCGCAAACATGAACAAAATCATCAATTTCTCGTTAAAAAATAAGTTCGCAGTTTGGCTACTAACCATTATTGTTACTATTGCGGGGATCTACTCTGGACTCAATATGAAGCTGGAAACAATCCCTGATATTACAACACCGATTGTGACAGTAACTACGGTCTATCCTGGTGCTACACCAGAAGAAGTAGCTGATAAAGTTTCAAAGCCGATGGAAGAACAACTACAAAATTTAAGCGGTGTTAACGTTGTGAGTTCATCATCTTTTCAAAACGCATCTTCTATTCAAGTAGAATACGATTTTGATAAAAATATGGAAAAAGCAGAAACAGAAATTAAAGAAGCTCTCACACATGTAAAACTCCCAGAAGGTGTTAAAGATCCTAAAGTTTCACGAGTAAACTTCAATGCCTTTCCAGTTATTTCGTTAAGCGTGGCAAGTAAGAATGAATCTTTAGCTACCTTAACTGAAAATGTAGAAAAAAATGTTGTACCAGGATTAAAAGGACTTGATGGTGTTGCATCTGTTCAAATTGCTGGCCAACAAGTAGATGAAGTACAGCTTGTCTTCAAGAAAGATAAAATGAAAGAACTAGGACTAAGTGAAGATACCGTAAAAAATGTGATTAAGGGATCGGATGTATCTTTACCACTTGGCTTATACACATTTAAAGACACGGAAAAATCAGTTGTTGTAGATGGCAATATTACAACGATTAAAGCGTTAAAAGAACTTAAAATCCCAGCTATACCTTCCTCACCTAACGGTCAAGGTAGTCAAAATGCTGGCGCTGGTGCACAAACGCCGCAAATGAATCCAGCTGCTATGAACGGGATTCCAACAGTTACATTAGACGAAATTGCTGACATTAAAGAAGTTGGGAAAGCAGAATCTATTTCTCGAACAAATGGAAAAGAAGCAATTGGAATTCAAATTGTGAAGGCCTCTGATACAAATACAGTTGATGTTGTAAATGCAGTAAAAGATAAAGTAAAAGATCTTGAGAAAAAATATAAAGATTTAGAGATCATTTCAACATTCGACCAAGGTGCACCTATTGAAAAATCAGTTGAAACAATGCTGAGCAAAGCAATTTTCGGTGCTATCTTTGCGATTGTTATTATTATGCTGTTCCTACGAAATATTCGAACAACGTTAATTTCTGTCGTTTCAATACCACTTTCTTTATTAATTGCTGTTTTAGTCATAAAGCAAATGGATATTACGCTTAACATTATGACACTTGGAGCAATGACCGTTGCTATAGGCCGCGTTGTCGATGACTCAATTGTTGTTATTGAAAATATTTACCGACGTATGTCGTTATCAGAAGAGAAATTACGTGGAAAAGATTTAATTCGTGAAGCTACGAAAGAAATGTTTATCCCGATTATGTCTTCCACCATTGTAACAATTGCTGTATTTTTACCGCTTGGACTAGTAAAAGGTATGATTGGTGAAATGTTCTTACCATTCGCCTTAACTATCGTCTTCGCTTTATTAGCATCATTACTAGTAGCAGTTACAATCGTACCGATGCTAGCTCATTCCTTATTTAAGAAAGAGAGCATGAGGGAAAAAGAAGTACATCATGAAGAAAAACCAAGTAAATTAGCAAATGGGTATAAACGCATACTGGCATGGGCTTTAAATCACAAAATTATTACATCAAGTATCGCTGTCCTTCTATTAGTTGGTAGTCTTGCACTTGTACCAGTTATCGGTGTAAGTTTCTTACCTTCTGAAGAAGAAAAAATGATTATTGCAACATATAATCCTGAACCAGGTCAAACGTTAGAAGACGTTGAAAAAATTGCAACAAAAGCTGAGAAGCACTTCCAAGATAATAAAGACGTCAAAACAATTCAGTTCTCATTAGGTGGAGAGAATCCAATGAGTCCTGGTCAATCAAACCAAGCAATGTTCTTCGTGCAATATGATAACGACACGAAAAACTTTGAAAAAGAGAAAGAACAAGTCGTTAAAGATTTACAGAAGATGTCTGGCAAAGGCGAATGGAAAAACCAAGACTTCGGAGCAAGTGGCGGTAGTAACGAAATTAAACTATACGTTTATGGAGATAGCTCAGAAGACATTAAGCCTGTCGTAAAAGATATTCAAAATATCATGAAGAAAAATAAAGACTTAAAAGATATAGATTCTAGTATTGCAAAAACATATGCAGAGTACACTTTAGTCGCAGATCAAGAAAAGCTGAGTAAAATGGGCTTAACGGCTGCTCAAATTGGAATGGGACTTTCTAATCAACATGATCGCCCTGTTCTGACAACAATTAAAAAAGACGGTAAAGATATCAATGTATATGTAGAAGCTGAAAAACAAAATTATGAAACAATCGATGACTTAACAAATCGCAAAATTACAACACCACTTGGTAATGAAGTAGCTGTGAAAGATGTTATGACTGTAAAAGAAGGTGAAACATCGAATACAGTAACACACCGAGATGGACGTGTTTATGCAGAGGTTAGTGCCAAATTAACATCTGATGACGTTTCAAAAGCATCTGCTGCAGTACAAAAAGAAGTAGATAAAATGGATCTTCCTTCTGGTGTAGATGTTTCTATGGGCGGTGTTACTAAAGATATTCAAGAATCATTCAAGCAACTTGGCCTAGCGATGTTAGCTGCGATTGCCATTGTATACTTCGTTCTTGTCGTTACATTTGGTGGTGCCCTAGCACCATTCGCAATTTTATTCTCGCTACCATTTACAATTATTGGGGCTCTTGTTGCCTTATTAATCTCTGGTGAAACATTAAGTGTATCTGCAATGATTGGTGCGCTTATGTTAATCGGTATCGTTGTAACAAACGCAATCGTGCTTATCGACCGCGTTATTCATAAGGAAAATGAAGGACTATCAACACGTGAAGCTTTATTAGAAGCTGGTGCAACACGCCTTCGTCCAATTTTAATGACTGCAATTGCAACAATCGGTGCTCTTATCCCGCTTGCATTAGGATTTGAAGGTAGTGGCTTAATTTCTAAAGGACTTGGCGTAACGGTAATTGGTGGATTAACAAGTTCAACGTTATTAACACTTCTTATTGTTCCAATCGTTTATGAAGTATTAAGCAAATTTAAAAAGAAAAAAACAAAATAACAAAAAAATAACCTCGCTAACTGCGAGGTTATTTTTTATTTCCAAACAAGATTAGGAAATCGCCATAGCCTTCTTTCTCTAATTCCTCTTTTGGAATAAATCGAAGAGCTGCGGAATTAATACAGTAACGAAGGCCATTTGGTCCTGGACCATCTGGAAATACGTGCCCAAGATGTGAATCTCCTTCTTTACTTCTCACTTCTGTACGTGTCATATTATGACTCACATCCATCTTTTCTTTCACACTTGCTGACATCACTGGTTTTGTAAAACTAGGCCATCCACATCCACTATCAAATTTATCTAGAGAAGTAAACAACGGCTCACCTGAAACGATGTCTACATAAAGACCTTCCTCTTTATGGTTCCAATACTCATTTCGAAATGGTGGTTCTGTACCATTTTCCTGTGTTACATAATACTGCATCTCATTGAGTTTTTCTTTTAAATGAGCATTATCCTTTGGCCAATGTTGCTTAATAAAAGCATCTCGTCCTGAGCCTTTACGATATAACTCATAGCGGAATGTGTTTTTCTTATGGTATCCTTGGTGATATTCTTCAGCTGGATAAAATGTAGCTGCTGGTAGTATTTTTGTCGCAATTGGTTTTGAAAAGCGTCCACTCTGCTCAAGCTCTTCTTTTGAGGTCTCTGCTTTTTTATGTTGTTCTTCATTATGATAAAAAATCACCGTTTCATAAGACTGTCCGCGGTCGTGGAATTGTCCACCAATATCGGTCGGATCAATTTGTCTCCAATATATATTTAACAATTCCTCATACGGCATTTTATTTGCATCAAATGTAATTTGTACTGCCTCATAATGTCCCGTCGTTTCTGAACATACTTCTTTATACGTTGGATTCTCTTTATGACCACCTGTATAGCCAGAAACAACCTTTATAATCCCTTCCATCTCTTCAAATGGCGAAACCATACACCAGAAGCACCCTCCAGCAAATGTAGCCAATTCTACCTTTTCATTTACACCCATTACTTCACCCCTATTCTATGTTCTGCTTACAGTATGGCATAAGAAACATCATATTATAAAAGAAAAAGCACCGAACATCGATGCTTTTTCTTTACTTCACTTTATTTTTTCCAACATCCTTCTCCATTTCATCACTTGTCACGTCTAAAACATCTAATAAGAAGATGAAGATTGGAATACCGATAATTAATCCCCATACACCTAAGAAGTGTTCTGAGAAGATTAATACCATAAATGTATAGAAAATCGGTAAATTTGTTTTTTGCGACATAAACTTCGGGTTTAATACGTAACTTTCAAGCGCATGAATCACTGTTACGATAACCAAAATATAAACAACGTACATGATACCGCCAATATTGTAAGCAATCATACAAAGTGGGAATAACGAAATGATAACCCCTGCTACTGGAATTAAGCCAAGCAAGAAAATCATTAACGCTAAACCTAATAATTGTGGGAATCCTAATATCCATAATGCGATAACTGAAAGAACACAGTTAACAACAGCAATTAAAAATTGCGCTTCGATTACCTTTCCAAATGAACGTGCAAATTTCTTTCCGAAGTACTCAATTTCAGTATAGAAAATTGCAAGCCTGCTTTCTTTAAACTTTGCAGTAAAACCGACAATACGAGATTTTTCTAATAAGAAAAACAAACTCAAAATTAAAGAAAGTAAAACTTGAAGGCCAAATTTACCAACATTCGTAATCGATTTATACAAAATGTCTACGCCTTGTCCTACATATTTAGAAAGCTCCATATGATTGACAGCATTAACTGCATACTTAATTAGTTCACTATCTGGTGGGTTTCTTAAAAATACATTGAATTGGTAAATCAGTTGTGAAATTTGTATCGTCAATACTGGTAAATATTTAAATAGCGTAATAGCAATTCCACCAATTAACATTACATATAGAAACGCTATAATAATTTTTCGATTAATAGGCATGAAATGATCTAATTTGCGTGAAATAAACTTTTGGAATCGATCCATTAAATACGTGAGAATAAACGTAATTAATATTAAATTCAACATACTTTGCAGCCCGTATAACACGAGAGCAAGTATTACTAATACGAGTAACCTCTGGAATCCTTTGCTTTGAAACAGGTTTTTTATTTGCATAATCGACGAATACTCTCTCCTGTCCTATAAACTAAAACGTTAATAAGTAGATTTCTCTCTCTTTTCTACTTTTAATTATTCATTCATATTAAGATTTTTATAAACTCATTATATGCCTACCTTACCAGGTATATAGTAGCCTACTTCTTATTTTACAATACAATGACCTAATTCAAAACGTATTCTACATAGTATTAATGAAGATTTAAGGAAACTTACATTTTTTAATAGGTCTTACCACTACTGTAACATAAAAAGCAAGCTATCAGTAGAAATCTGTCCTACAAATAGCTTGCTTTTCTTATTTTTTAAGTAAGTTTTACTATCCAATGAATGGCATGAACATTGGGATGACAACTACTGTTACAACCCCAACTACCGTTACAGCAATACTTGCCATCGCTGCCTCTACCTCACCCATTTCAATTCCTACTGCAACTCCTAATGCATGACCCGCTGTTCCAAGTGCTAAACCTTTTGCAATCGGATTTTTCACTCTAAATGTTTTTAAGAATAATGCTCCTAATGCGTATACGATAACTGCGTTGAAAATAACTGCAAACGATGTAATTGCTGGAATACCACCAATACTTTCTGAAATTGGTAACGCAATTGCTGTTGTTGCTGCTTGTGGTAGCATTGAATTCATTACTGCTGTATCTAAACCGATTGCTTTTGCAACAATGAACACGACAATTACTGAGCAAATAGATCCAACCACGATAGCTGATAAAATTTGCCACCAATATTTTTTCAACTTATCAACTTGTTTATATAGTGGGATAGCGAATGCAATTGTTGCTGGCTCTAAGAAGAAACTAATCATTTTTCCGCCAGTATTATATTCTTCAAAAGTAAAGTTACCTACCTTTAGAAATACAATCCCTAATACCATCGCCACGAATAATGGTGTAAATAGGAAGAACCCTTTTGAATGCTTGAATAATAATGTTCCGATTCCGTATGCGATTAATGAAACGACGATTCCGAAATATGGAGTCATTGTGCTTGCCATGTTCATTACCTCCCAACAATATATAAATACAATGGTTACGCAACCTTTCCGTGCTTGCGTCCTTTATTTACTACTTTCAATTCTTTTGTATCTTCTGTTTCTTTTTCATCTTTTCCTAAAATAAATTGTGCAAATAATCCTGTTACAGCGAGTAAAATAACTGTTGCTACAACAATTACAGTTAAAATTTGTACAAAGTATTGTCCCATTACACCAAGAGAATTAATAACTGAAATACCTGATGGGACGAATAAGAATCCAATAATACCTGTTAAAGCTGTTCCGAGTGATTCAACTTGCTCCAATTTAATAACTTTTAAACATAATAGACTAAATAAAATAACTAACCCGATTACCGATGAAGGCATTGGAATTGGTAAATGTATTGCAATAATATTAGAAATTAACATAATAGCTGAGAATATGAATGCTTGTGATAAGAAACTATATACTTTTTTCGTACTCATTTTGGCCACCTCTTTCGATTTGGTACCTTTATTGTATAGGATATAACCGCCCGAGTAAGCGCTTACATAACAGAGCGTCAAATATACAGAATCAGTTACAAATATAAAAGGATGAAATACAAAAGCTGCTCCTTAAATACGAAGCAGCTTCTTGAGTTCTTTTGCATATGTACGGCTAACAGGTACTTTTGATCCTTCTTTCATGATTAAATTATAAGTAGAATTGAACCATGGCTGAATTTCAGTAATATGATTAATATTCGCAATAAAACTACGATGGATGCGCATGAAACTTACTTGCGGCAACTTCTTTTCCAAAATCACAAGTGTATCGTGTGTTACATATGTTTCCCTCATTGTTTTTACTGTCACTTTTCCGTCCACAAGTCCTACATATACAATATCTTCAATATTAACAAGTACGATTGATTCTTCAATTGGTAATGCTAATTTATGCATCTCTACTGTTACATCTGTCCCCTTTATTTCGTGCTTCGTTTCTATTTGCGATTGTTTTTGTTTTTTATACTTCTTTAATGTCTGCACAATACGCTCTTCATCAAATGGTTTTAAAATGTAGTCTAACGCATCTACTTCAAATGCTTGCAGTGCATATTGATCATAGGCAGTAGCAAATACAATTGCAGGTGGATTTTTCATCTTCTTTAATATATTGGCGATTTCAAATCCGTTATCATCGGATAATTGAATATCTAAAAACACAATATCTGGTCTACTTTGCATTAGTTCTTCTAATGCGTCTTCCACACAATCAGCCTCACCAATTATCTCAACTTCTTTCGTTCTCTCTAATAAATACTTTAGTTCATCACGTGCTAACATTTCATCGTCAACTACTAATACTTTTAACAATCTGCTCTTCCTCCCCTACTTTTTTTGGAATAACAAAAGTAATCTCTGTCCCCTCATTTAATTCACTTTCGATATGAAGCATCGTTTCTTTTCCAAATAATCCAATAAGACGTTCATTAATATTATATAAAGCTGTTCCAGTCCCTTTCTTTGACGAAACTACCATCTTTCCTAATTGTTCTAAACGTTCTTCCTCAATTCCCTGCCCATTATCTTTTACTTCAAAATGAACCATACCCTCTTTTTCAAAAACATGCACTTCTACTTCACATACTGGTTGCTTCTTCGGAAAAGCGTGTCGCAATGCATTTTCAACCAATAGCTGAAGAACAAATGGTGGTACTAAAGTTGTCTTTAGCTCGTCCTCAATATACATCTTTACCTCATACTTATTTGGGAACCTTGCTTGTTCTAAGGATAAATATGCCTGTACATGGTTTAATTCTTGTTCTAGTGGAATCAATAACTGACGTGCCCCTTGCAAATTACATCGGAAATATACGCTAAGCTGTAATAATAACTTCCTTGCTTTTTCTACATCTGTTCGGCATAAAGCTGATACTGTATTAATCGCATTAAATAAAAAATGCGGGTTAATTTGTGCTTGTAATGCCTTTATTTCCGCATCTTGCAATAATTTACTTTGCAACTCAGCTTCACCTAATTCAAGTTGTGTAGAGAATATTTTTGCTAATCCTTCTGCTAATTCCTCTTCCACACGACTTAACTGGTTAGGATTTTTGAAATACAGTTTTAATGTCCCTATTGTATTTCCATGTGAAGTTAGTGGAATAACAATCGCCGCTTGCAAAGGGCAGCCTTCATGTTGACAATTAATAACCTCACGTGATTTTGCTTTCATTATTTTCCCTGTGTGTAACACTTCTTTCGACAAACCAGTTATTAAACTATGTGACGGAATATGGTGATCTGATGCTAATCCAACATGAGCTAATATTTTCTCTGTATCTGTTAAGGATACCGCATCTGTTCCTGTAAAGCGGTGAATAATTTGTGCCACATGCTTACACGATTCTTCTGTTAAGCCTTGGCGAAAATATGGTAACGTTTTATCTGCAATACGTAATACCTTATGAGTCTGAAGTGCCTTTGCGTTCTCTTCCTGACGCAAAATAGCTTGTATCATAGAAAGTAAAATAAAACTTCCAAAACTATTTACAAGGATCATTGGTATCGCAATTGTTTTCACAATGCTCATTCCATCCTCTACAATTAATAGGATCATAATCATTTCTAAAGAAACGATAAAAACACTTAAAATCGCTGAAAACTTAGGGGTAATTGTACGGTTATATTTTTTAAAAATGTATCCGATATAACCAGTTATAACGCCTGCTAAAATTGAAGAGATTGCACAACTTAGAGCTGTCGTCCCTCCAAGCATATAACGGTGAATACCAGCAATTGATCCTACCCCAATTCCGACGATAGGACCACCAAGCAATCCACTAATTCCAACACCCATAATACGTGTATTTGCAATGGTACTCGATGATGAAACACCTTGTAACCAATTTTCATTCATAATCGTATTTCCTGCTATTTCAATCCCAGTGTAATTGCTTACAATTGTAAATACCGAAAAAATACAAATAAGCTTAAGCTTATCTACATAGCCATCCTGTTTATGAAGGAGGCGTCTGAAAGTTTTAATATGAGAGAGTAAAAATCCTAAAATAACTATAAGTCCGACTCGTTCAATCATCATGAGTACTAAATTTAGCATCTTTGATTCATTCCTTTTTATTTAGTTAGTTTTATTATGGGAAAATAATGAAGTCGGCGTCAAGAAGAACAAAATGTTTTTTGAAATATTTTACACATAATAACTTCCTCTTTATTTGACAATACATATAGAAGAGTGCTAAAAATAAAGTAATATAATACAGTCCTTTAACCCAACCCCGTGAGGTTGAGAAGGAAGTCGGAATACAATATACGTATGTTCTTTTCTTGGGGATACGTATGCTTTTTTGGCCTTCTCATCATATCAGGTGAGAAGGCCTTTTGTTATTCTTCCATAGCGACTGTAGAAAATAAGGAGGAGTAATAATGAACGTCACTACTGATGTACAACAAACAACAGAGGAGACAAAAGCGAAAAGATATAAAACATTATTTGGTTCTGCGCTAGGATATGCAGCAGAAGGTTTAGATATGTTGCTATTATCTTTCGTACTTGTCTATATTTTAAAAGAGTTTCACTTAAGTCCTGTTGAAGGTGGAAACTTAACTTTAGCTACCACAATAGGAATGTTAATTGGTTCTTATTTATTTGGATTTATTGCTGATTTATTTGGCCGTATTCGTACAATGGCCTTCACAATCTTACTGTTTTCACTAGCAACCGCACTCATTTATTTCGCAACAGACTACTGGCAATTATTAATTCTGCGCTTTTTAGTTGGAATGGGAGTTGGTGGTGAATTCGGAATCGGAATGGCCATCGTAACAGAAACATGGTCTAAAGAAATGCGCGCTAAAGCGACATCTGTTGTTGCACTTGGATGGCAATTTGGTGTACTGATTGCTTCACTCCTTCCAGCATTTATTGTCCCACACTTTGGATGGAGAGCCGTTTTCTTATTTGGATTAATTCCAGCTTTACTAGCTGTCTATGTCCGTAAAAGTTTAAGTGAACCGAAAATATGGGAGCAAAAACAACGCTACAAAAAGGAACTATTGCAAAAAGAAGCTGCAGGTAAATTAACAACTACTGAAGCAGAACAACTAAAACATATAAAAAAATTTCCACTTCGAAAGTTATTTGCCAATAAAAAAGTAACAATTACAACAATTGGTCTTATTATTATGTCGTTCATCCAAAACTTCGGATATTACGGAATCTTCACATGGATGCCCACTATTTTAGCAAATAAATATAACTATACATTAGCAAAAGCAAGTGGCTGGATGTTCATTTCTACCATCGGTATGCTAATTGGAATTGCAATCTTTGGTATTCTAGCTGATAAAATTGGTCGCCGTAAAACTTTTGCAATCTATTATATTGGCGGTACAGTATACTGTCTCATTTACTTCTTCTTATTCACAGATTCAACATTATTATTATGGGGAAGTGCATTGCTTGGATTCTTTGCAAATGGAATGATGGGAGGATTTGGAGCAATTTTAGCTGAAAACTATCCTGCTGAAGCTCGCTCTACCGCCGAAAACTTTATTTTCGGTACAGGACGTGGGTTAGCTGGATTTGGGCCTGTTATTATTGGCTTACTTGCTACAGGTGGCAACCTACTTGGAGCATTGTCCTTGATTTTTATCATCTACCCAATCGGGTTAATTACAATGCTACTATGTGTACCAGAAACAAAGGGAAAAGTATTAGATTAAACGTAAAAGAGGAAGCATCTCATTTAAGATGCTTCCTCTTTTACGTTTTTATTTATTTTGATTTACTAGCCTTCTGAAATAAGAATGCAGTTTTATCTTCTTCTTTTACAATACCTTGTTTTAATGCTAATTCTCCCGCAACTTTAGGCGCTAACCATAGCATTGGGAATAACAAAATTGATACCGGAACTGCCGTCACCACGATAAACGATTGTAGCGCATTAATACTTCCTTCACCCATATATAAAAGAATTGCTGCAACTGCGCCCATAATAAGCGACCAAAAAATTCGCAAACTAATTCTAGGATCTCCGTCTCCAGTCACTGCCATTGAAATGGAATACGCCATTGAATCTCCTGTTGTCACTACAAATAAAATTGTTAATAAAAGAAATGCTGGTCCAATAATATTAGAAAGTGGCAATTGCCCTGTAATTGCAATCATAGCTGCCGGCATACCAGATTCACTTAATGCGTCCGAGATAGACCCAGGATTCATCAACTCATAAAACACGCCTGATCCACCTAATATAGTAAACCAAAATGTTGTAATAATAGGTGCGATAATTCCAATTGCAACGATGATTTCTCGAATCGTTCTCCCTCTTGAAATTCGACTCACTAAAATTGCCATCATTGGTCCGTATCCAATAAACCATCCCCAGAAAAAGATTGTCCAAGATCCTAACCAACTTGTATCACCACGGTATGTGCTCATCGGTATAAACTCATTTACATAAAATCCAAACGAAGAAACAAACGAATCAATAATAAATCCACCTGGCCCAAATAGTAATATGAATGCCATTAACACAATTGCTAATCTAACATTTAAATTACTTATAATTTGAATCCCTTTATCAATACCTGTTACTGCCGATATGGTAGACACGGCCACCACACAAACAATAATTGCTAATTGAGTAATAAACACATCAGAAACTCCAAATAATTCTTGTAATCCATAACTTGCTTGTAAACCTAAAAATCCAATTGGGCCAATTGTACCTGCAGCTACTGCAATAATTGCAGCTGCATCAATTATCGTTCCAAGCAGGCTCTTTCTTAATTTTTCCCCAAAAATAGGATATAAAAGTGTTCGAGGTTTTAGCGGCATATCTTTATGATAATGTCCATACATCATAACTACCGCACTAATTGTACCTAAAATCGTCCATGCTAAAAATCCCCAATGCATATAACTTTGTGCTAAAGCAGGCATGACTGCTTCTTTCGTTCCAGCAGATATACCATCATGTATTGGTGGCACCGTCATCAAATGATACATTGGCTCTGCTGCTGCCCAAAAAACGCCACCTCCAGCAAGTAATGTAGACATAATAATAGCAAGCCATTTTGCCGTACTAATCTCAGGTTTTTCTAATCCCCCAAGCTTAACTCTCCCATATTTGGAGAAAGCCATACACATCGCAACAATAAATGTACCTAATAATAAAACTTGCCAGAAGGCACCGAAATATTTAATTGAAAAAGCGAAACTTTTATTAATCGCACTCTCTACATAATCCTTGTTCAAAAAAACTGCAATTACAAATAATAAAAGTGAACCACCACTAATAATAAATACAGGCCAATCAGTTTTTCGACTCTTCATCCTCATTTATACTTCCTCCTTCCTCAGCAATCAAAAAAAACAACTTTATTATGTTTTATTGTTTAAACCCAAAACATAATAATTATATATGCATAACATTTTATCGACTTCCCACATACTTATGTTGTCCCTAAAAATATGCCAAATCCCTTATTAAAAAGAAAAATCCTCTTCCTCTTACATAAAAAAGCAAAACAAAAGACCTTATATTTCTATAAGGTCTTCGAAACAGAAATTTGATTATAACATAAGGTACTCCTTGGTTCAAAAAGCCTCTTCCAAAAATAACCGAGAGTAAAGGCTTCCATTTGCTACATAACAGTAATTAAAAAAAATTATATTTCACAGAAAAAACCTACACTAAATATTATTTATGAAAGAAATTTGGCTTCAAAATTTCATTCGGATACGGTTTATGATAAATGTGAGTGGTAGCTGGAGATAATGGCGGAATAAGCCATACCCAATTACCTGTTACAACACGACCACAAGCAGCTTCTTGCTTCTCAAATTGCTGAAATTGTTGTGCAGCAGTATGGTGATCAACAATACTAACTCCTTGTTTTTTAAAGGAGTGTAGTACGGCAATATTCAACTCAATTAGCGCCTTATCTTTCCATAAGGTACCGTTTCTCGATGTATCTAAATCCATCATCTCCGCAACAGCCGGAAGTAAATTATAACGATCATGATCTGCTAAGTTACGCGCCCCAATTTCTGTTCCCATATACCATCCATTGAACGGAGCGGCTGTATAAGAAATACCGCCAATTTCTAAACGCATATCTGAAATCATTGGAACACCATACCATTTTACTCCAAGTGATGAAATAGGGTATTCTGGGTGTTCAATTGGCACTTCTTTTACTTCTTCTCTCGGAATTTCTTTATATGTAGGCGCCTTCCCGTTTATAGAGAACACAAGTGGCAATACATCGAAATTCGTACCTTCTCCTTGCCAACCAAGCCCCTGACAAAAGTCCGTAAATGTAGCGGAATGAGAATCACCAATCACTCCCGTTTCTGTTTTATATCCTGCATATCGAATCAATTGGTGATTATAAATTCTTATATTATTTTCCTCACCTTGATATTGCTTAAAAATCGTAATGGTTGGTTTAACTTTCCCGTCGTTCGTTGCATATTTAATATGATGAATTAATGCATTATATACACCCTCTTCATCATTTACTTCGCGCGCATCTAATATGTGCATCTTACTCCAAAATAGTCTTCCAATACATCTATTACTGTTACGCCATGCCATTCGTGAACCATGAACAAGTTCTTCAAATGTATGCTCATATGTCCCTGTCTTTTCTATCTCAATTTGAATTTCTTTTATACGTTCTTCTATCAATTGTTCTTTATGAAGCTCCTTATAACAAATCGTAATAAAATTACTTGCTTCCTCTATTAATTGTTTCGTTTTACTCATAAACAATCTCCTTCTATTTCAACAAAACCCTGCTACTTTACAGTATAAGCAAAAAGGATAGGAGTCACAAATGAAAGTGAGAGTGTTACTTTTATTGTAATATTTTTCAGAAAATTAATAGACTTACTATTGACTTATATGGAAAATGGGTGTATTTTTGACTCAGGTAAAGTATTTTTACCTAGACCAACTTTTTAAGTGGAAAGGAGGTAATGTTATGTCTTCATTTCAATTGCCAAAGCTTTCATATGACTATGATGAACTAGAGCCACATATTGATAGCAATACACTTTCCATTCATCATGGAAAGCACCATGCGACATACGTAAACAATTTAAATGCTACTTTAGAAAATTATACTGAATTACATAATAAATCTTTAGAAGAATTGCTATGTAATTTAGATGCTTTACCGAAGGAAATTGTTACAGCTGTACGAAATAACGGTGGTGGTCACTATTGTCATAGTCTTTTTTGGGAAGTGATGAGCCCACGAGGTGGCGGTGAGCCTAATGGAGACGTTGCAAAAGTAATTGATTATTATTTCAATACCTTTGACAACTTAAAAGATCAACTTTCCAAAGCAGCTATTAGTCGTTTTGGAAGTGGCTATGGATGGCTTGTTCTTGACGGTGAGGAACTCTCTGTTATGAGTACACCAAATCAAGATACGCCTTTGCAAGAAGGGAAAATCCCCTTACTCGTAATTGATGTATGGGAACATGCTTATTATTTAAAGTATCAAAATAGGCGCCCAGAGTTTGTTACCAACTGGTGGCATACAGTAAACTGGGACCAAGTAAACGAGAAGTATTTACAAGCAATTCAATCACAAAAACATTAGTCGTACGTATAAGGTAAATTTGGTAATGTAAAATCAGTATTGTCGAAATCCTCCAGAATCCCCCGGATTGCCACCGGGGGATTTATGATTACTTCATTGTATTTATATAATGTTTTAAAACATTTTTCATTTCTAGTTTCAGCTCTCGGAACAAAAATCCGAATTCACGAGCCTTTCCATTATGTAATGTACAGTTAGTTACCTCATTATAAGGAGCTATATTTTCCCCAGCTTTCTGAATGAGTGCTTTTATTCCTGTCTTCTCTTCTATGAAATGAATAATTTCTTCCGTAGAAACTACCCCGTTACTACAGGCGTTAATTGGCCCTTTCACATTTTCCATTCCGCACCAAGCTAGAAACTCTCCTGCCTCTTTTTCATGTATAAATGACAAAGTTCCATCTACATGATCCACAACGATAGGTTTTTGGTTCACAATACATTCAACGTAAAATTGTAACCTTTTCGTATAATCGTTTTCTCCAATAACAACTGGAAAACGAACTGCAACAACTGGGAATGTTGCTTGTTGAAATACAACGGCTTCAGCTAATCTCTTTCCTTTACCATAATTGAAGTCATTCCTATCTCCATACGCGATTGCATAATCGTGCGGATTAAAGTCTTCTTCTGATAAGCTTAGGGCAGGTTCATAGACGGCCATTGAAGATGTCATAACATATTTCTTCGTTTTCCCTCGTAACACTTCACATATTATCTTCGCTGCATTCGAGCTATAGCATAAATTATCGTATACAATATCATAACTTTTTCCTTCTAGACGCTTTTCTAGTAGCTTTCCATCTTCTCTATCAATAATTATTCTTTTTACTGCGCTACCAAAAGAATCTTCAGTAACTCCCCTCGTCGCAATCGTTACATCGTGCCCCTCTTGCAAAAGTGCTTCTACTAAATGTTTACCAAAAAATCTTGTTCCCCCTAGCACCAATACTTTTTTCAACTTCATCATCCCCATTTTAGCAAATTGTAAAATACTACCTCTCTATTATAAGTGCCAACATATAAAAAGCATGGAATTCGTTTAACGATTCCATGCTTTTCTACAGAAAATATATTAACGTACTCGATATTTATAAATACAATAACAGAAGTACAAAATAGAAATTACTGATACATAAACCCATAGTTCATATACAAATCCCTCTCCCCACACTCCCATAAAATAAAAGAGTGAAGGTAAAGTCAATGTTACCCATGATTGTACGAAGGCAATCCTTCCAAGATATTGATTAATGTTCTTCTTTTGTGTATTTAATACAAAGAATAAATACCAAAGTAATGCCCACATAAACCACGTTAACGCATTAACAACATCATGGAATTGAACAAATGAAACAACCATATAGAATAAGGCTATAATTGCTACCCAAATACAAAACCATCCTAGACCACTACTATCCATTCCTTTTATAAAAGTAACACCTACATATAAATAAGTTAATCCAAATAAGAAAGTAGCCGCATATGAATACACTGTCCAATTGCTTTGGTCAGAAATCATGATCAAATAAAACGGAATAATAATTTGTAGTGCACCCACAAATAAATTAAAAACACCCGCACTTTTCATCTCTGCTTTCCCTAATATAACAAGACTATTTAAAAATAAAGCTGCCCCTGAAAGTAATAATCCTACATAACCCATATATATTCGTGTGAAAATCTTTACCTTTCACACTTTTAACCTCCCCACACTATAAAGTGATACTTATATTATTTTTCTTCCCATTTAAAACTACATACATAATTTTTCATCCAAATAAGTCAGACCTCCTACCTCAAAAAGGAGCGAACTTAAAACGCTTTCAATAATAAATAATCCTATTAAAACATGAACTAGGATTCCTTGATTATAAACGGACTCTAGCAATGATACAAGTGTTGGAATACTTTTCAATAATACGCTTTCAATTTCTATAAAAAATTAATAAAATAATACATTCCTCTATCTCATTCTACTACCTTCTAGCATAAGATATTGTAAAATCACATCATTTAAAACAGCGAACGTTCTTTTCTAGGTTCGCTAATAAAATTAATAAAAAATGACCTCTTGCTTTTATGCAAAGGTCATTTTTTTATATTCATCATTAAACTTCTAAATAGCCATTTTTATTATTTGATTGCCATTTCCAAGAATCTGCACACATTTCTTCTAATCCGCGTGTTGCCTCCCAGCCTAATTCACGCTTTGCTTTCGATGCATCAGCAAAACATACTGCCACATCACCTGGGCGACGCTCTGTAATTTTATAAGGAACTTTCTTACCCGAAACTTTTTCAAACGCTTCAACCATCTCTAGTACACTATAGCCCATACCTGTGCCCAGGTTATAAGCATCTACTCCCGTTGTACTCAGTACTTTCTCAAGCGCCTTTACGTGACCATTTGCTAAGTCCACAACATGGATGTAATCACGGACTCCTGTTCCATCTTTCGTTGGATAGTCATTTCCGAATACGCTTAATTCTTTTAACTTACCTACCGCTACTTGCGTTACATATGGCATTAAGTTATTTGGGATTCCATTTGGATCTTCTCCGATACGCCCACTTTCGTGTGCACCAAATGGATTGAAATAGCGAAGTAACGCGATACTCCATTCTGCATCTGCAAATGCTACATCACGCATAATTTGCTCAATCATTAATTTCGTTTGACCATATGGATTTGTTGCACTTAATGGAAACTCCTCCGTAATCGGTGACGTTTCCGGGATACCATATACAGTTGCAGATGAACTAAAGATTATCTTCTTTACATTATGTTTCTGCATTACTTCACATAGCACTAACGTGCTTGTAATGTTGTTATGATAATATGTTAATGGAATCGCTACTGACTCCCCTACAGCTTTAAATCCTGCAAAGTGAATAACTGCTTCAATTGCATTTTCTTCAAAAATTGCGTCAAGCGCTTCGCGATTTAAAACATCTTCTTTATAAAACTTAAATTGTTTTCCTGTTATTTCTTTCACTCGATTTATAGATTCTACCGAGCTATTCGAAAGGTTATCCACTACTATAACTTCGTAACCGCTATTTAGTAATTCTACACATGTATGACTACCAATATATCCTGCTCCACCTGTTACAAGTATTGCCATAATTATAGTCCTCCATATTTCATTCATTATAAACTTCTCAAAGTATATCACATATTTCTTATCCTATGTTTAACATGCGAACACAGAAACTTACATTTTATCCCATAATAATTTTATAACATATACGATTCTAATCAGTTAATAAAAAAACGCCACATAATTTTTATTATGTGGCGTTTTTTTATTAAATTACATAACAATATACACTTAGAAAATGCGCAAGACTACCTAATAATACAAAAACATGAAAAATTTCATGATGCCCCATATATTTAAACTCTAACCATTTTGGCTTTGTTCCATAAATAAATCCACCAATTGTATAAAAAATGCCCCCAAGTACTAAGAAAATAATGCCTCCTGTACTTAAATTCTCAGCTAACGGTGCAAAGAATAACACAATTAACCAACCCATCGTAATATAAATTGCTGTCGATAACCATCTTGGACAATTAAACCAAAACATTTTAAATACAATGCCACAAATCGCAGTTGCATAGACTAAACAAAATAATAGTAAACCACTTGCTGAATTTAATGTAATTAAGCAAAAGGGTGCATATGTACCTGCAATTAATATAAAAATCATAGAATGATCTAGCTTCCTAAAGAAGTAAATAACACGTTCATTGGCCACAACACTATGATACACAGCTGACGCCGTATAAAGGACCATCATTCCAATACCAAACAAAATAACAGCTGTAATTGCAGCAAATGATGGCATCTTGATAGAAACTTTCACAAGCATAGCTAATAAGGCAATAAATGATAATATCGCTCCACCTAAGTGAGTAAATGCATTAACTGGTTCCCTTACATAAGCATTCATAATAACACCCCTCATATAATTACATGTAGTTTTAATAACTACATGTAATTATATACACATTTCTTTTTAAGGTCAACATTTACAATTCATTTGTTTCGTAATACCATATTTAAAGATATATTAAACATTAAGTTCCACTAAGTTATAAAAGTGAGGGATTCTACGTGGAAAATATAAATGAATTACTTGAGACATTGCATTTAGAAAAAAACATTAAACTTGAGGATATTCCAAATGTTGACTTATATGTAGATCAAGTTGTTCAACTATTTGAGAATACTTATGCAGATACAACGAGAACTGATGATGAAAAAGTATTAACCAAAACGATGATTAATAATTACGCAAAAGGAAAACTATTCATCCCCATCAAAAATAAAAAGTATTCAAAAGAGCATATGATTTTAATTAGCCTAATTTATCAATTAAAGGGAGCTCTCTCCATTAACGACATAAAAAGTTCATTAGAAACTATAAATGACTCCTTATTAAATGATGATTCATTCGAATTAAATACGTTATACAAAAATTATCTTGCTCTTACTGAAAGCAATGTCGAAAGCTTTAAACAAGACGTAAATAACCGTGTTACAGAAGTAAATGAGATTTCTTCCTTAGAAGATACAAAGCTAGAAAAATTTCTACTACTAACATCCTTCGTGACTATGAGTAATATGTATAGACGTTTAGCGGAGCAACTAGTGGATGATTTAAAAGAATCATAAATAAAAAACTATCCACCTATTAAAGTGGATAGTTTTTTATTTACTTAATTGCTTCATGAACTTTTAGTTGTTTCCCTTTAATCGTTGTAGTCTTCATGACTTTCAAGACAAGTGGTCCTTTTCCATTTAATATTTCAACGTAAGAAACATTATCCTGTATCGTAATAATGCCTATATCTTCTGCTGTAACACCTTTAATTTTAGCAATTGTACCGACGAAATCTACCGCCCTAATTTTCTTTTTCTTCCCGCCATTAAAGTACAGCTTCATAATGCCTTTGTTGATGTCTGCATTTTTATCTTTCTTTATAATTGGTTTAGCATGTATCTTTTCTTCAAATGCAGCTTTCTCTTTCATAACTTCTTCTTTTGAAGGTCCAATTGCCTTTGGAATTTCAAATCCAATATACTCCTCAATCTCTTCTAAAAATCTATTTTCATATGGTGTTATAAATGTAATAGCTTTTCCACTATTTCCAGCTCGTCCCGTTCTTCCAGTACGATGTACATAGCTTTCTTTTTCAAGTGGAATATCATAATTAATAACATGTGTAATATTATCAATATCAATTCCTCTCGCAGCTACATCTGTTGCTACTAAATAACGGAATTTTCCTTTTCTAAAATCATCCATGACTTCAAAACGATCTTCTTGTACCATACCACCATGTATTTTGTCACAAGGATAGTTAGCTCGTTTTAATTGTCTATATACATGATCTACATTTTCTTGTGTACGGCAGAAAATAATACAGCTATCAGGATTCTCAATCGTTGTTACATCTTTAAGTAGTGAAAGCTTCTCGTCTTCTATCACCTCAAAAAGAGTATGTTCAATTTTATCCGTCGTAATCCCAGCCGCTTTAATTTCAATATGAGTTGGTGAATTCATATATGTACGAGACAATTTCTCAACATCTTCTGGAAGTGTTGCTGAAAATAACATTGTCATTCTTTTTGTAGGTAATTCATCAATAATTGCCTCTACTTGATCGATAAAGCCCATATTTAGCATCTCATCTGCTTCATCAATAACTAAATACTTCAAACACTCTAAAGAAAGGGTACCCTTCTCAATATGATCCAACACACGACCAGGAGTCCCAACTACAATATGTGTCTTTTGCTTTAATTCTAATTTTTGACGTGCAAATGGAGATTTCCCATAAACTGCCGCAGCCTTAATCCTTTTGAATCGACCTATATTTGTAATATCTTCTTTTACCTGTACCGCAAGCTCTCTCGTTGGTGTTAAAACTAATGCTTGTGGTTTATTCTCTTCCCACTCCACCATTTCACAAAGTGGAATACCAAATGAAGCTGTTTTTCCACTTCCAGTCTGGGATTTCACAACAAGATCCTTCTTTTGTAATGCAACTGGAATAACCTCACCTTGTACTTCCGTTGGATGATCATACCCTAACCCAGTAAGTGCCCTTACAATTTCCTTACTTAATTTATAATCAGAAAAACTTTTTTTACTCATATATTAACCTCATTTTATTCTGTATTATTTTCTTTTTTATCTTTTGTATACGTTACTATCACCCTACTTATTATACTTGAAACCTCACATAAAAGGTGAATCATGCCAGATTCATCTTTTTATATAGAAATAAACCTTTTCATTTCATATATTGTTCAACTACTTGATAACATCTTTTTCTCGTATTGTTAGCATTAACCTTATTATAGTATCCTACATCCACTCAAAAAAATAAAAAGAATACATACAACCTTGTATAATTATCTTAATTTTTCAACCCTTCCCATAAACGAACAATAAAAACAAAAAAACGTTTTAAATTCGTTTTTAACGTTTTTTTTAGATGTAAAATCTACTTTTTTAAAAAATGTTAAGAAATCCTTTGACTTCTTAATAAAAATAATGTAAATTATCCTATGGACGAACATTTTTGATTAATAAAAATAAAATATTCGTATTTTAGGGGTGTAAATGATGGAAAACGTATTTGACTATGAAGATATTCAATTAATTCCTGCAAAATGTATTGTAAATAGCCGCTCTGAATGTGATACAACTGTCACTTTAGGAAAACATAAATTTAAATTACCTGTCGTGCCTGCAAATATGCAAACGATTATTGATGAAAGAATTGCAACTTATTTAGCTGAGAACAACTACTTTTATATCATGCATCGTTTCCAACCAGAGAAACGAATCTCATTCATTAGAGATATGCAATCACGTGGATTAATCGCTTCTATCAGCGTTGGTGTAAAAGAGGACGAATATGAATTCGTACAACAATTAGCTGCTGAGCAACTTACACCTGAATATATCACGATTGATATCGCACACGGTCATTCTAATGCTGTGATCAACATGATTCAACATATTAAAAAACATTTACCAGAGAGCTTCGTTATCGCTGGAAACGTTGGAACTCCAGAAGCGGTAAGAGAATTAGAAAATGCTGGTGCCGATGCAACAAAAGTTGGTATTGGACCTGGTAAAGTTTGTATTACTAAAATTAAAACAGGCTTCGGAACTGGTGGTTGGCAGCTAGCTGCACTTCGCTGGTGTGCAAAAGCTGCAAGTAAGCCAATTATTGCTGATGGTGGTATTCGTACACACGGCGACGTAGCTAAATCTATTCGATTTGGGGCAACTATGGTCATGATCGGTTCTCTATTCGCTGGTCACGAAGAGTCTCCAGGGGAAACAATTGAAAGAGATGGCAAACTTTATAAAGAATACTTCGGTTCTGCTTCTGAATTCCAAAAGGGTGAGAAGAAAAACGTTGAAGGTAAGAAAATGTTCGTTGAGCATAAAGGTTCTTTAGAAGATACGTTAATCGAAATGGAACAAGATCTTCAATCTTCTATCTCTTACGCTGGCGGAACAAAATTAGACGCTATTCGTACTGTAGATTATGTTGTCGTGAAAAACTCGATTTTCAATGGTGACAAAGTATATTAATTCTTAAATTAACTCGAAGGACAAGCATTTTCATGCTTGTCCTTCTTTTTTGTATATAAAAATGTAAAACATTTTAATTAACTGAATTTTCTAGTATTATGTGTTTAGATGGTCTTAATAAGGAGGAGATACGACTTGAAAAATGTAATGGAAAATCGCCTTAATCGCGCAGAGGTACCTGCTGAACTAACATGGGATTTATCCGATTTGTATAATTCTGATGCCGAATGGCATGCTGTATTAAACGCATTGGAAAATGATATACAGAAACTTGATTCATTTAAAGGGCATTTACATACTAGCTCCCACACTTTATTAAATTGCCTACTTTTAGAAGAAGAGCTTTTAATGACGTTAACAAAACTATACTCATATGCAAATTTAAAAGAATCTACTGATCGTACAAATCCAAGTATTCAAGCGAACTCTTCCAAAATTTCTGCTTTATGGACGAAAGTACATACTGCACTATCCTTTATTCATAATGAAATCCTCTCATTCGACGAAGGAACAATTGAAAAATATTTAACTGAAGAAACAAAACTTGAACCTTTCCGTAAATCGTTACTAGAAATACTACAAAAAAGACAGCACACACTCTCTCCTGAAACAGAAGAAGCACTTGCTGCACTTGGCGAAGTTCATAGTTCTCCATACAAAATTTACGGCATGACTAAATTGGCCGATATGGATTTCACTTCTATACAAGACGAACAAGGAAACGAACTTCCTGTTTCATTCTCATTAGTTGAAAGCAAATATGAATTTTCTCCAAGCACATATATACGTCGAAAAGCATATTCATCATTTGTTTCCACACTAAACCGATATAAAAATACAATTGCCACAACATATGCTACTGAAGTAAAAAAACAAGTAACACTTTCTCGTTTACGTAAATATGAATCCGTTACCCATATGCTATTAGAACCACAAAAGGTTCCACTTGAAATGTATAACAACCAACTTGATATTATTTATAAAGAACTAGCACCTCATATGCGCCGTTTTGCAGATTTAAAAAGGAAAGTATTAGGACTCGATCAAATGCTTTTCTGTGACTTACATGCACCTTTAGATCCCGAATTTAATCCGTCGATTACTTATGAAGACGCAGGCACGCTCATTCAAGATTCTTTAAAAATATTAGGCGATGAATATAGTTCCATAATCGAAAAAGGATTCAAAGAAAGATGGGTAGATCTTGCAGATAACGTAGGTAAATCAACAGGAGCATTTTGCTCAAGTCCATACGGCTCTCATCCCTATATTTTAATTACATGGCAAAATACGATGCGCGGATGCTTTACATTAGCACATGAATTTGGACATGCTGGTCATTTTTATTTAGCAAATAAAAATCAACGTATTATGAACGTACGCCCATCTATGTACTTTGTTGAAGCACCATCAACTATGAATGAATTACTATTAGCTCAGCATTTACTAGCGACTACTGACGATAAGAGAATGCGCAGATGGGTTATTCTGCAACTACTTGGCACATATTATCACAACTTTGTTACTCACTTACTTGAGGGTGAATATCAACGTAGAGTATATGCTCTAGCAGAAGAAGGACAGGCCCTTACAGCTACAACTTTAACTGAAATCAAAACGAATGTCCTATCGACATTCTGGGGAGATTCTGTAGAAATCGATGAAGGTGCAGGCTTAACTTGGATGCGTCAACCTCATTATTATATGGGTCTATATTCTTATACATATTCCGCAGGCCTCACTGCATCCACTGCAGTAGCTCAAATGATTAAAGAGGAAAGACAACCTGCTATTGATCGCTGGTTAGATGTGCTTCGTGCTGGTGGTACAATGAAACCACTTGAACTAATGAAACATGCCGGAGTAGATATGTCAAAACCAGATGCAATCCGTAAAGCTGTTTCTTACGTTGGTTCATTAATTGATGAATTAGAGCATTCTTATCAAGAATAAAAAAATAAGCCCTCGCTTTTGTACTGACCCCTGTCAAGTAGACAGTAATTAAAACGCATAGTTAAGAAGCCTGAGTTCGATATTCGTATGGACTCAGGTTCTTTAATTTTTTCTGAAAACGATGGTGGTT